>CAYYYC010000040.1:0-12696 GCA_964475695.1 uncultured Rubrivivax sp. | reverse complement strand
GCGGCGACCTGATCACCCGCATTGACGACACACCCGTCAAGGGCCTGAGCATGGATCAGGCCGTCAAGCGCATGCGCGGTGAGCCCGCCACCAAGGTGGTGCTGACGATCTTCAGGAAGGCCGAGAGCCGCACCTTCCCGGTGACCATCGTCCGTGAAGAGATCCGGATGCAGAGCGTTCGCGCCAAGGTGGTGGAACCCGGCTACGCCTGGCTGCGCGTGAGCCAGTTCCAGGACCGGACCATCGACGATTTCGTGCGCAAGCTCGATGAGCTCTACAAGCAGGACCCGGGACTCAAGGGACTGGTGCTGGACCTGCGCAACGATCCCGGCGGCCTGCTGGAGGGCGCCGTGGCGATGTCGGCTGCGTTCCTGCCCGCCAACGCGGTCGTGGTTTCCACCAACGGCCAACTCGAGGACTCCAAGGCCGTCTTCAAGGCCAGTCCCGAGCACTACCTGCGCCGCAGCGGCGCCGACCCGCTCAGGCGCCTGCCCGAGGCGGTCAAGCGGGTGCCTTTGGTGGTGCTGGTCAATGAGGGCTCGGCTTCGGCCAGCGAGATCGTTGCCGGCGCGCTGCAGGACCACAAGCGCGCCACGATCATGGGCGCCCAGACTTTCGGCAAGGGCTCGGTCCAGACGGTTCGTCAGCTCTCGGCGGACACAGCCCTCAAGATCACCACGGCCCGCTACTACACCCCGAGCGGCCGCTCGATCCAAGCCAAGGGGATCGTGCCTGACGTTTGGCTCGATGAGACGGCCGAAGGCAATGTCTTTGCGGCGCTGCGCACCCGTGAAGCGGACCTGAGCCAGCACCTCAAGGACAACCCGGGCAGGGATGAGGGGCGCGAGAAGGCCAGGGAGGAGGCAAGACGCAAGCTCGAGGAGATGAGCCGCAACAACGAGCTCAAGCCATTGCCTGAGTTTGGCAGCGGCGAAGACTTTCCCCTGCAGCAGGCCCTCAACCAGCTCAAGGGAAAGCCCGTGCTGGCCAGCAAGGCAGCCAGCGAGCGCAAAGCCCAGGCGCCGGATTCCTGAGCCGGCGTGACCGACGAAGAACTGCTGCGCTATTCCCGGCACATCCTGCTGCCGGAGATCGGCGTGCAGGGTCAGGCGCTGATTCGTCAAGCCAGCGCCCTGGTCATCGGCGCCGGCGGGCTGGGCTCGCCGGTCGCGCTGTACCTGGCCAGTGCCGGAGTGGGCCAAGTCACACTGGTCGACCCTGACGAGGTTGACCTGACCAACCTTCAGCGCCAGATCGTCCACAGCCAGGCCAGCGTGGGCCGGCCCAAAGTGGAATCGGCACGCCATCGCATGCTGCAGATGAACCCGAACGCAGACATCCTGGCGCTGCAGGAGCGGATCGATTCGGCGCGTCTGGACGAACTGGTGCCGGTGGCCGGCGTGGTGCTGGACTGCAGCGACAACTTTGCCACCCGCCATGCGGTCAACGCCGCCTGCGTGGCGCATGGCGTGCCCCTGGTCTCGGGCGCCGCCATCGGCTTTGACGGGCAGATCTCGGTCTACGACACCCGACAAGCCGACGCTCCCTGCTACGCCTGCGTGTTCCCCGCAGAAAGCACATTCGAGGAAGTCCGGTGTGCCACCATGGGGGTTTTCGCGCCCCTGGTGGGCATCATCGGCAGCATGCAGGCGGCTGAGGCGCTCAAGCTTCTGGCGGGATGCGGATCCGGGCTGGTCGGTCGTCTGCAGATGCTCGACCTCCGGAGCATGGACTGGAATGAAGTGCGCATCGGCCGGCGCGAGGACTGCAGCGTCTGCTCAAGCCGATCCGTTTTGCCCTGAGGCCGTTGACCGCGGCCCGCGGCGCGGCGGCCGTCGCGGCCGGCCCGGCTCATCCGCAACGGACTGGGACTGCGCCACCCAGCGTTCGATGCGCGCGGCGAGCTGCTCGGTGGACAGCTGTTCCCGCAGGCGCTCCACCATCAGCGGAAGGCAGAAGGGGCTCGGCGCGCGAAGCGCCACCCGAACCCAGGGCCATTCGCCCAAGCGGCCCACAGCGGCCCTCAATCGCGCGAGATCGAGCTCCTGCCGGAGCACCTCCTGCTGGGCCTGTTGCAGCAACCGGTTGCTGCTGTCGTAGCGGCGAAAGACCTCGTAGAACAGGCCGCTGGACGCCTGGATCTGGCGAGCGCTTCTGCGCTGGCCCGGGTGTCCCGCGCTCACCAAACCGGCAATCCTGGCAATCTCCCGAAAGCGCCTCTGCGGCAGCTGGCCGGCCTGCAGGCTCTGTCCGATCTCCTGCTCCAGATCCCCACCGGCGTGGGGCGAAAGCAGCAGTTCCTTGAGCACCTGACCCTCCTCAGGCAATGCCAGCTCAGCCGACGTGAGGATTTCCAGGCCCATGTCATTGACCGCGAGCGAGAAGCTCGCCCCCGAATCCTGGCGACCGGCAAGACGCCACGCCAACAGCTGCGCCAGTCCGCTGTGAACCTGGCGCCCGGCAAAGGGATAGAGGAAGAGGTGCTGCCCCTCGCGGGTGCGCAACACCTCCAGCAGAACCATCCCGGGCCGCGGCAGATGCGACATGGCTCGCTGGGTGCTGAGCATGGGCCAGGCCGCCAACAGCTCCGGCTCGCATGATGGCCCTGGCTTTTCCTGGTCAGCCTCAGCCAAGACCGAAAGGCAGGCGTCGGCCATCTCGGTGGACAGCGGCATCTTGCTGCCAGCCCAAACGGTGACAACGCCCCTGGACTTCGCCGCCTTGCGCACATAGGCCGTCATCTCACGCGTGCGGACGAGCTCGAGCAGACGGCCGGCAAAGACAAAGCAGTCGCCGGGCGCGAGACGGGCGATGAAGCTCTCCTCGACAGTGCCCAGGGTTCCGCCGGAAAGCCACTTCACCTGGAGTCCCGCGTCGCTGACGATCGTGCCGACCTGCATTCGGTGCCTTCGCGCCTGGCTGGCATCACTGACCACCCACAAGCCATCCACCTCCTGGACGCGGTGGTGCTGCGGATAGGCCCCCAAACTTTGGCCGCCACTCTTCACGAAAGCCAGAGCCCATTCGAAAGAGTCCCGCTCAAGCCCGGCGTAAGCCGTGGTTCGGCGCACTTCGTCGTAGAGCTCATCGGGGTGAAAGCCGCCGCCCAGGGCCACGGTCACCAGGTGCTGAACCAGCACGTCCATCGGCTGCTCGGGGCTGCATCTGGCCTCGAGCCTGCCCTGCGCCACCGCGCGCCGGGCAGCCACGGCCTCCACCAGTTCCAAAGTGTTGGTGGGGACGAGGGTGACTCGACTGGCCCGACCTGGCGCATGACCGCTGCGACCGGCGCGTTGCAGCAGTCGGGCCACGCCCTTGGCCGAACCCACCTGCAGCACGCGCTCGACCGGCAGGAAGTCCACGCCCAGATCCAGGCTGGATGTGGCCACCACCGCCTTGAGTTGACCGGCCTTGAGCCCGGACTCGACCCATCGCCGGACCTCTAGGTCCAGCGAGCCATGGTGCAAAGCCAGGACTCCCGCCCACTGCGGCCGCTCCCGCAACAGGAGCTGGTACCACATCTCGGCCTGCGAGCGTGTGTTGGTGAAGACCAGCGTGGTGGCGCTGGACTCGATCTCGCGCAACACCGGCCCCAGCATCTGAGCGCCCAGGTGGCCTCCCCAGGAGAATCGCCCCGGCTGCTCGGGCAGCAGGGTGTCGATGGTCAGCGCCTTTTCCAGCCGCCCCTGGACGAGAACGGCGCGCTGTGCGCCGTGCAGCGGGGACACCAGCGTGGCCAGCGCCTGCTGCAGGTTTCCCAAGGTTGCACTCAGGCCCCAGATCATCAGCTTCGAATTCCAGCGCGCCAGCCGCGCCAGCGCCAGCTGCAACTGCACCCCGCGCTTGGAGCCGATGAGCTCATGCCACTCATCGACCACGACCGCCTCAACACGCCCAAGCAGGGCGGAAGAGTCCTTGCGAGTCAAGAGCAGGCTCAGCGTTTCGGGGGTTGTCACCAGCGCCTGCGGCCAGAGGCGCTCCTGCCGTGCCCGCTGCGCGGAGGAGGTGTCTCCGGTGCGCGCCTCGACGCGCCATCCCACCGTGGATCCCTCCAGCGGCTCGCGCAGCGCCAGGACCGTGTCTGCAGCCAACGCGCGCATCGGCGTGACCCAGAGAACTCTCGGCGCTGCGCGCTGGCCCTCGGCGCCCAGGCGCTGCAACAGCCCCAGCCACACCGCGTGCGTCTTGCCACTGCCTGTGGTGGCATGCAGCAGGCCGCTGAGCCCCTGACTGCAGGCCTGCCAGACCTCCTGCTGGAATGGATGCGGGACCCATCCACGCCCCGCCATCCAGGCCGAGGGGCTCACAAGCCCGCACTCACGATCCAACCTTCCAGAGGATCCACCCGCTCAGGCAGCCCCCAGCGGGGCTTTCCGCAAGCCCAGGCGGCCTGCATCAGACACAGCACCGCATCAAGCGAATCGCCGCTGGCGTCTGCGGCCAAGGCATCCCGTTGCGCATGGGTGAGCGCCGCCCGCAGTCCCAGCCGCGTGCGTCCCTGCTCAAGCGCCTCGACCATGTCCTTGCGCGCGATCAGGCGCTCGGGCGTCTGCTTGGCACGCTGGTCGCTCTTGTAGGAGCGCGGCCCGATGAGCTCGCGCGCCAGCATGCCAGGGTATGCCTCCAGGGCCACCCGAGGCCGGCCAAGTTCATCAAGCCCCGGCAGATCCACCTCCAGAGAGCGCAGGATCGGCACTCCTGCATGCATCATGAAGGCCACGGGCGGGTTGACCCACTTCATCGATGGGCTCGAGCCTGCAGGCCCGTCGCAGCCACGATGGGCGAACTTCTTCCCCTGCGGCCGCGCGGCGGTGAAGGCCGCAAAGGTCCGACGGACCTCGGCGCGGCTGAGGCCGCAAAAATGGCTCATGCAGGCAGGCCACTGCAGGGGCCAGCCCAGATGCTCGACGAGCTCCCGCGGCAAGCCAAACGGCAGGTCGAAGCCTCCCACCCACGCCCGATGCTCAATCAGCGCCTCGCGCAGCGCCTCGTGCGAATCGTGAGACTCCAGGCGCTGCAGCGTGACACGGTTGCCTCGGCGCCAGCCCCAGGCCGCAACCACCGGCTTGCGCCTGGACGGCGAACTGCTGAAGTCCACCCCCAGCACCTGAGGGAAATCGACAGGCTGGTCAGACATGGCGACACTGTAGGGCAAGGCATACGAAGCTACAGTCCGGTGATGGAGAACCCGATCCTCGTGGAGGCCCTCAGGGGCCAGGCACTGGAGTCCTTCCACCGCGGCGCGGTGGCCGTGGTCGACGACAGGGCGCGCGTGGTCTGGTCGTGCGGCGATATCGCTCGGCCTGTCTTCCCGCGCTCTGCGGTCAAGCTGCTGCAGGCCCTGCCCCTGGTAGCCAGCTCAGCTGCCGCGCGCCTGGGTCTGACCGACGCGCAGCTCGCGCTGGCCTGCGCATCGCACGGCGGCGAGCCTGCGCATGTGGAAGCGGCGGCGGCGATGCTGGCCACAGCCGGGGTGGGGCCCGAGGTGCTCGAGTGCGGCGCCCACTGGCCGCACCATGAGCCCAGCGTGCGCGAACTCGCGCGCAGCGGGCAATCCCCCACGGCGCTGAACAACAACTGCTCGGGAAAACACTCAGGCTTTGTCTGCCTGGGGTGCGGAATCAGCGGCCTCACCGGGGCGCCACTGCGCGAGTTCATGCGCGGCTATGTGGAGCCGAACCACCCGGTCATGCAGGAGGTCATCCGCGCCGTCTCCACCGCCACGGACCATGATCTCGCCAACGCGCCGGTGGGCGTCGACGGCTGTTCGATACCCACCCATGCGATCCCCCTGTTCAACCTGGCGCTGGGGTTCGCGCGCGCGGGCACGGGGCATGACCTGCCCCCAGAGCTCAGCGCGGCTGCGCAGCGCCTGAGAAAGGCCATCGCCGCACAGCCCTTCATGGTGGCCGGCAGCGGGCGCTTCGACACTCGGGTCATGCAGCGTCTGGGCGCCAGAGTCTGCTGCAAGATCGGCGCCGAGGGGGTCTATTGCGCCAGCCTGCCCGAGCGGGGTTGGGGGGTGGCTCTGAAGATGGACGACGGCAACACCTCGCGCGCGGCCGAGGTGGTGATGGCCACTCTGATCGAGTCGCTGCTGCCTCTGTCGTCCGACGATGCCAAGGCCATGCGCGAACTCAGTGAGCTTGCCCTGAGCAACTGGCAGGGCCGCCGCGTCGGCAGTCTCAGGGCAGCGCCGGATTTCCGCCGGTCGCTGCCGGGGCAGGCTCAGTCTGCCTGATCACTGTCGGGCCGCTTGCCCGCCGGTGCCAAGGCCGCCTGCACCGCACCCAGGGCCAACAGGGACTGCAGGGTGTCGGCCTCATGCAGAGGCTTGTCTCGACGCCAGCGCAGCATGCGAGGAAATCTGACAGCCACACCGCTCTTGTGGCGAGCACTGGCAGCCAGGCCCTCAAAGCCCAGCTCGAAGACAAGGCTGGGGACGACACTGCGCACCGGGCCGAACTTCTCGATCGTGGTGCTTCGGATCAGGCGGTCGACTTGCGCGAACTCGGTGTCGGTCAACCCTGAGTAGGCCTTGGCGAAAGGGACCAGATGCAGCCCCTCGGGATCCACGGGCTCACGCCGCTCGATGGCACGCAGCAACTGCTGCACTTCGGATTCGTCACGAGGCGAACGACTCCAGACGGCAAAGGTGTAGTCGGTGTAGAGGCTGGCCCGCCTCCCATGGCCAGCCTGGGCATAGATCAGCACCGCATCCACCGACAGGGGCTCGACCTTCCACTTCCACCAGCCCCCCGAGGTGAGCGCCTGCGGCTTTCGCCTGCCCATGCCGTAGGGGCTGTCGCGATGCTTGAGCATCAGGCCCTCGACACCGCGCGATCGGCTTTGCCCATGCAATTCAAGGATCGTCGGCCAATCCCTTGCGGTCACCAGAGGAGACAAGTCAAACGGCCCGGACTGCAGCAGCCGCTCCAGGAGGTCACGCCGCACCGCCTGGCCCAGGCTGCGGCGGTCCTGACCTTGCGATTCGAGCAAGTCGTAGGCCAACAGGCTCACCGGCGAGCGCTGAAGCATGGCCTTGGTCAGCGTCTTGCGCGTGATCCTGGCCTGCAGCTCCGCCAGTGCCGCGGGCTGCCCGTTGCGCGTCACCAGCAGCTCGCCGTCGATCACGGTTCCCTCGGGCAACGCCATCGCAGACTGCGCCACCTCAGGGAAGCGATCCGTCACCAGCTCCTCCCCACGCGTCCAGATCCAGACTCCCTGGCCGCGCCTGACCACCTGGGCGCGGATGCCGTCGAACTTCCACTCGACAAGCCAATCCCGCAGGGGCCCAAGCGTCTCGTGCAGAGACTCTCGACCATCCCAACCCAGAGGGTGCGCCAGAAAGAAGGGATAGGCTCGAGCCTGATCGAGCTTTGGATCGCCCCGGGCCGTCCCGACGAGTCGATGCCAGCTTTGCGCCGTGGGCCGAGCCGCCGAGCTTGTGGCCCCCACCATCCGCTGGGCGACCTCGCCGGCCTGCAGGCCGGCGTACTCGGCCACAGCGCGCTGCACCAGCAGCCGGCTCATCCCCACCCGAAAGCCTCCGCCAAGAAGCTTGGTGAGCAGAAACCGCTCGGTGGGCAAGAGCCTCGACCACAGCCGACGCAGTTGCATCCGCTGGGCATCGACCGGCTGTCCTCGCAGAGGCAGAATCGCCCGATCCATCCACTGCGCCAGGCCGTGCCGCGCCTGAAGCCCGTCCTCGCCTTCGGCGGGCTCAAACGCGCCGTGCGGAAGGACCAGCGCCACCGTCTCGGCCAGGTCGCCCACGGCCTGGTAGCACTCCTGGAACAGCCAGTCCTCGATGCCTGCGGCTTCACAGGCCGCAGCACGGAGCACCGGATTGGACACCGCGCGCGCCGGCCGCCCACCGGCCAACAGGTAGACGGTCCACGCAGCGTCTTCGGGCTCGATGGTCCCAAGATGCTCGCGCAGGGCGCGAACCTTGGCCGCCGTGGATGTGCTGGAATCCAGCTCACCATACAGGCGCGCGAAGTCACGCATGAGCGTCCTCCGCTGGCGCAGGCTCCTCCCCACCGCCCTCCCCCTCGAAGGCCGTCCGGAACGACTCGGCGTGCAGTCCCTGCTGCCTGAGCCAGCGCACCATGACGGCCTCCTGGCCATGGGTGACGATCACGCGCTGCGCCTCGCTGGCCCTGATCGCACGCAACAACCCGGGCCAGTCGGCGTGGTCAGAGAGGACGAAGCCGCGATCCACCCCGCGCCGGCGTCGCGCGCCGCGCAGCTGCATCCAGCCGCTGGCGAAAGCATCCCGGTGCTCGCCAAATCGGCGCAGCCACGGCGACCCCGCCACCGACGGCGGGGCGATCACCAAAGCGCGGCTGAGGTCCTGAGGTCCCAGCTCCGCGGCGCGATGGACCTCGGGCAGGCGGATCCCTTGTCTGCGATAGGCCTCGTTCAATGGCTCCACCGAGCCGTGAACCACGATAGGCCCAATCCCGGCGTCGACTCCAGCCAGGATTCTCTGGGCCTTGCCGAAGCTGTAGGCCATCAGCACGCTGGAGATCCCGGCTTGCCTGTTGGCCAGCCACCAGAGGTTGATCTCCTCGAAGACGGCTGTCTGCGGGCGCCATCGGTAGACGGGCAGGCCGAATGTGGACTCGGTGATGAAGCATTCGCCTCGGACCGGCTCAAAAGGGTCGCAGGTGGGATTTCGCTCGTCGTGCTCGCTGAGGTAGTAGTCGCCCGAAACCACCCAGACCCGCCCCGCGTGTTCCAGACGCACCTGGGCGGCTCCCAGCACATGCCCGGCCGGGTGCAGGCTGATGCGCACCCCGCGGTGCTCCACCGCCTGCCCCCATGCCAATGTGGTCAGGGAGATGTCCTGCCCCAGCCTGGCGCGCAGGACACCCTCGCTGCGCTCGCTGGCGAGGTAGGCGGCACTGCCCCGGCGCGCGTGATCTCCATGGGCATGCGTAATCACCGCACGGTCCACGGCACGCCATGGGTCGATGTGGAAGTCGCCCTGCGGGCAGTACAGGCCCGAGGGGGTCTCGACCACCAGGTCTTGGTCGCCTCCGTCCATGGCTCAGTAGCGCGCCCTCTGCCCCGCCAGACGAAGGTACACCCTGGCCATCAGGGCCACCGCATGGCGGCGAGCCCCCTGCAGCCAACCGCTGGCCGGGGGAGCGGCCGTCACGAGGCGCGAATGGCCGAACGCAGAGTCCAACTCCAGGGAAAGCTCACGGATGAAGGCTGAGTCCTGAATCGCCAGATTGGCCTCGAGGTTCACCAGGAGAGACAGCGGGTCGAGGTTGGAACTGCCCACGGTCGCCCAGCGGCCGTCCACACGCACAACCTTGGCGTGCAGGAAGGCGGCCTCGTACTCATAGATCATCACGCCACCGTCGAGCAGTTCACGATACAGAGCCGACGCCGCAAAGGCAGCGATCCTGTAGTCGGGCAATCCTTGAAGCAGCAGCCTCACCCGCACGCCCCTCCTGGAGGCCTCCAGAAGGGCGCGGCGGAGCGCCCGACCCGGATAGAAATAGGGGCTGACGATGTCGATTTCCTGCCGGGACTGGCCGCAGGCATGGATCAGCGCGGCCAGGACGCTGTGACGTTGACGAAGGTTGTCCCGCAGCAGAAACGCCACCTCGGCGCTGCCCGGCGCCGAAGGCGGGGTCAAATGCGCCTGGTCGCGCCCGGACCGATGCGACAGGCGCATGGTCTGCATGAGCTCTCGCGCTCGCGCAAGCCCCCGGGGACCGCGAACCATCTGGACGATCTCGTCGCGCCAGTCTGCGCCGAAAGCCGCCCGTGTCCACATGGCCCTGGCGCACTGGGCGATGTGCGCCACCACCGGCCCGCGCACCCGAACCGCATAGTCCAGCCTCGGTGCGGCCAGCACTCCGTGGCTCAGGTCCAGACGATCGTCGATCACATTGATCCCGCCGACGAATCCCAACTCGCCATCCACCACGGCGATCTTCTGGTGCAGACGGCGCAAGTGCTCGGGCTCGAGCCAAGACCACCAGCGGTCCAAAGGGCGGAACACAGCCAGCGCGACGGTCGTGCCGGCCCACCACTGGGCCAGGGTGGAAATCGAATTGAGCGAGCCGAAGCCGTCGACGACCACCCGCACCCGAACGCCCCTTCGGGCGGCATCGGCCAGGGCCAGCGCCACGGCGCGCGCAGACTCGTCGCTGTGAAAGATGTAGGCCGTCAGCCAAACCTCGAACCTCGCCTGGCCCACAGCCGTGATGAGCTCGGCGAACAACTCGCTTCCGCCGCGCAGCAGTCGGACTTCATTGCCGGCCAGGTATTGCGCCCGACGCCGAAGGTACCAGGCGGGCAGATGCTTCAACCCGGTGTCCAACGGCTAGGCCTTCACGAACTCGGCCACCAGCGGCAGGTGGTCCGAAAGGCGCGCCCAGGTCATGCCGCGTGGCACCTGCAGGCCCACGCAGCGCAGCCCTCTGCAGTAGATGCGATCCAGCGCAAAGACCGGCACCCGGGACGGAAATGTGGCCGCCCCACGACGGATGGATGGCGTGGCCCCGGGACCCTCGATGCCGGAGGCGCCCAGCCCCCCCTCGGCCCGAGCAAATCCGCCCTGACGGAAGAGATCATCCAGCCGCTGGCCCCAATCATTGAAGTCGCCGCCCAAGAGCACGGGCTCGCCGGGCGGGATGTCTCGATCGATGAGCCGCAGTGCCTGCTCAGCCTGGCGGACCCGACTGGCGTGCATCAGGCCGAAGTGGGCCACCACCGCGTGCATCGCAACCCCACTCCATGAGAAGCGGACATGCAGCAGCCCTCGCTGCTCGAATCGATGATCGCTGACGTCATGGTGGCCCACTTGGCCGATCGGCCAGCGGCTGAGGACCGCATTCCCATGTTCACCATGGCGGGTGACCGCGTTGGTCCGGTAGGCCGCATGAAAGCCCTGCGGCGCAAGAAACTCCGCCTGCCCCTGCGCCGGCCAGGCCTGTGGCCCCTGGGCGAAGCGGCGCGCATCGCGATGGTGGAAGAGCCGCACCTCCTGCAGCATCCACAGATCGGCCTGCAGGCTGCGCAACGCCTGCTCCAGGTTGTGGATTTCCAGCCGCCTGCCCAGGCCGACGCCCCGCACCCCCTTGTGGATGTTGTAGGTGCCCACCCGCAGGAGAGCGTCTGCGTCCCGGCGACGATCCCCGGCGTGAGCCTGCGCGTGGAGGAAAAATCCCATGGGTGACTTCAACCCCTGCGGCGATCGGCCTCACCCAAAGATGGGCAGCGGCGAGGCAGCAAAAGGATCGCCTCGGCGTTGCTGGGTGAAAAGCACCGGTCGGCAGCCTCGCGCCATGGAAGCCACTCATGGCGCAGGTGCTCTCGGGGAGACAACCGGATCGACGCATCCCTTTGAACGAGCAAACCAAAGACATGCTCGGTGTTGTGCGTGACCCCGGGCGCGTATCGGTGCCGCCAGACCGGGTAGATCTCATAGATGTTGGAGAGTCGCCAGTCACACAGGTTGGCCATTGGCACGCTTGCCCCGCCCACCGCAATGCCGGTTTCCTCCTGCACCTCGCGAACACAAGTCTGCACCAGAGGCTCATCGGGCGCATCACGGGACCCGGTCACGCTCTGCCAGAAGCCAGGCTTGTCGGCCCGCTCGAGCAAAAGCACCTGCCCATCGGCGCTGTGGATCACCACGAGCACGCTTTGCGGGATCTTGTACGGAGAAGGCCGCGCAGGCTCAATGTCGCTCATGAGTCAATCATGCCTGCAAAGCGCATGGCTTGGCCGGCGCTGGCGTTGCGCAGCAGCGCAGGCTCAAGCCCGGCTCAGGCCTGTGGCTGCGGATTTCTCAGCCTGAGATGCAACTCGCGCAGCTGCTTCTCATCCACATGACTGGGCGCACCCGTCAGCAGACACTGTGCGCGCTGCGTCTTGGGAAAGGCGATCACGTCGCGAATGCTTTCGGCGCCCGTCATCAGCGTGACCAGCCTGTCCAAGCCGAAGGCCAAGCCGCCATGGGGAGGCGCCCCATACTGCAGCGCATCGAGCAGAAATCCGAACTTGACCCGCGCCTCAGGCTCTGAGATGTTCAGGGCCCGGAACACCTTGCTCTGGACTTCGGCCCGATGGATCCGCACGGACCCGCCACCGAGCTCCCAGCCATTGAGCACCATGTCGTAGGCTTTGGCCACGCAGCGGCCCGGGTCGCTGTCCATGTAGTCCTCATGGCCGTCCTTTGGCGCGGTGAAGGGGTGGTGCACCGCATTCCATCGGCCTTCCTGCTCATCGTGCTCGAACATGGGGAAGTCCACAACCCAGAGAGGCGCCCATCGATCCTCGAAAAGGCCTTTGGATCGGCCAAAGTCACTGTGCCCGATCTTCAGCCGCAGGGCACCGATTGAGTCGTTGACCACCTTGGCCCGGTCGGCGCCGAAGTAGATCAGGTCACCGCTGCGGGCTCCAGTGCGCTCCAGGATGGCCTTGATGGCCTCATCGTGGATGTTCTTGACGATCGGGGACTGCAGGCCATCGCGGCCCGCGGCCACATCATTGACCTTGATCCAGGCCAGGCCCTTGGCGCCATAGATCTTCACGAATTCGGTGTGGCCGTCGATATCGCCACGGGTCAGATCCGCACCGCCCGGGACGCGCAGCGCCACCACTCGACCGCCGACAGCGTTGGCCGGGCCGCTGAAGACCTTGAAGTCCACATCCTTCATCACTTCG
>CAYYYC010000039.1:0-13176 GCA_964475695.1 uncultured Rubrivivax sp. | reverse complement strand
GGCGTCGACCGCGCGCAGGATGACCCCGCGCGCGTCGGCCCGGTCGGCGTCCACGGTGGCCAGGGCGAGCGTGCGCCAGCCGTGATCGCGCTCTTGCGCGGCGCGTTCCAGCTCGAGCCAGCAGGCCCGCCGCAGCGGGCCGAGGGACTCGATGCGCGCGACGGGCGTGGTCCCCTGCGGCGCGCGGGGGTCGTGCGTGGGGCGGCGACGCTCAGGATTCACGGCGCAGGGCCGGGAAGAGCACGACGTCACGGATGCTGGGGCTGTCGGTCAGCAGCATCACGAGGCGGTCGATGCCGATGCCGCAACCGCCCGTGGGCGGCATCCCGTACTCGAGCGCGCGGATGAAGTCGGCGTCGAAGTACATCGCCTCCTCGTCGCCGGACTCCTTCGCCCGGGCCTGCTGGGCGAAGCGTGCCGCCTGATCCTCGGCGTCATTCAGCTCGGAGAAGCCATTGGCCAGCTCGCGCCCGGTGACGAAGAGCTCGAAGCGTTCGGTGACCGTGGGGTCCTGGTCGGAGGCGCGCGCCAGTGGGGAGACCTCCACCGGGTAGTCGACGATGAAGGTGGGCTCCCACAGTTGGTGCTCGACCTCGGCCTCGAACAGGCCGAACTGCAGCTCGGCCAGGCTCCAGTGCGCCGGCGGCTCCTCGCCGTGGGACTTCAACCGCTCGTGCAGCAAGCGCGCGTCGCGCGCCGCCTCGGGCGTGAGGCCCGCATGCCGGACCAGCGCGTCGACCACGGTCAGGCGCGCGAACGGACGGTCCAGGTCGACCGGCCGGCTGGCGTACTGCAGCGTGGCCGAGCCCGTGGCCTGGCGTGCGGCATGCCGCAGCAGTTGCTCGGTGAAGTCCATCAGGTCGTGGTGGTTCCAGTACGCCGCGTAGAACTCCATCATCGTGAATTCCGGGTTGTGCCGGACGCTGATGCCTTCGTTGCGGAAGTTGCGGTTGATCTCGAACACGCGCTCGAAGCCGCCCACCACCAGGCGCTTGAGGTAGAGCTCGGGCGCGATGCGCAGGAACATCTGCTGGTCCAGCGCGTTGTGGTGGGTGACGAAGGGCTTGGCCTTGGCCCCGCCCGGGATCGGGTGCAGCATGGGGGTTTCAACCTCCAGGAACCCGTGCTCGACCATGATCTGCCGAATCGAGGAAACGGCCTTGCTGCGGGCCACGAAGCGGGCGCGGGCATGCTCGTCGGTGATGAGGTCCACATAGCGCTGGCGGTACTTCTGTTCCTGATCGGTCAGGCCGTGGAACTTGTCGGGCAGCGGCCGCAGGCTCTTGGTCAACAGCCGCAGCGTGGTTGCCTTGATCGAGAGTTCACCGGTCTTGGTGCGAAACAGCGTGCCTTCGCAGCCCAGGATGTCGCCCAGGTCCCAATGCTTGAAGGCTTCGAGCGCCTCCGCGCCCACGCCGTCGAGCGTGACATAGATCTGGATGCGCCCGGAGCCGCTCCCCTGGGCCCCGAAAGACCCGTCCTGCAGGGTGCCGAAGCAGGCTTTTCCCATGACCCGCTTGAGCATCAGGCGCCCGGCCACGCTGGCCGGCACCGCCTGAGGTTCCAGAGCCTCATTGGCGACGCCCGCAAAACGGCTTTGCAGTTCGCTGGCCTGATGGCGGGGCTTGAAATCGTTGGGAAACACCGCGACTCCGCGGGCCTGGCATTGGGCCCGCAGGGCGTCGAGCTTTTCGCGGCGCTCGGCCACCAACCTGTTCTCGTCCGGGGCCTCCGCGCTGGCAGGGAGAGGGGTCGCGGGTTGGGGGATGCTCATTGGGGGGACGATGGGTTGGGATCGAACCCGTCATTTTAGGCGGCGCACCCCGTAAACTGACCCAATGAGCAGCGAGAACCCGGCCCCGTCGCCCCCCAGCATCGTGGGCCGGCCCATTCGTCTTGCCTTGGTGGGCTGTGGCCGCATCTCCAAGAGCCACTTCGACGCCCTGGACCAGCATGCAGGCCGGGCCCAGTGGGTCGCGGTCTGCGACAACCAAGGCGACAGGGCTGCGGCCGCAGCCCGGCGGACCGGCGCCCCGGCCTTCTCTTCGCTCGATGCCATGCTGGCCTCGGCGGCCGTCCAACCGGATCTGGTGGTGCTGGCCACACCCAGCGGCCTGCACCCGCGCCAGGCCATCCGCTGCGCCCGCGCGGGCCTGCACGTCCTGACGGAAAAGCCCATGGCCACCAAGTGGGACGAGGGCATGGCCATGGTGCGCGCCTGTCGCGAAGCAGGCGTCAAGCTCTTCGTGGTCAAGCAGAACCGGCTCAATCCGACGATGCAGGCCCTGAAAAAGGCCATCGACCAGGGCCGATTCGGACGCATCGCCATGGTCACGGTCAATGTGTTTTGGACACGGCCGCAGGCCTACTACGACGAGGCGCCATGGCGGGGCCGCTGGGACCTCGATGGTGGGGCCTTCATGAACCAGGCCAGCCACTATGTGGACATGGTGGACTGGCTGGTGGGCCCGGTGGACAACGTGCACGCCTACACCGCCACCCTGGCCCGACAGATCGAAGCCGAGGACTGCGGGGTGATGAGCCTTCGCCTTCGCGGCGGCGGCCTGGCCTCGATCAATGTCACCATGCTCACCCATGACCGCAATTTCGAGGGCAGCATCACCGTGTTGGGCGAGCGCGGCACGGTGCGCATCGGTGGTGTGGCGGTCAATCAGATCCAGCACTGGCAGTTTGATGAAGACCGGGCAGAGGACCAGGCCGTGCGCAGCGCCAGCTACGAGCCGGCATCGGTCTATGGCAACGGCCATCCCCTCTATTACGCCAACGTGCTGGACACCCTGCAGGGCAAGGCCCACGCCGAGGTCGACGGATACGAGGGGCTGCGCTCGCTGGAGGTGATCATCGCCGCCTACCGCAGTGCCCGCGATGGTGTGCGCGTCGGGCTCCCTCTGGTCTTCTAGCGCGCCATGCCAGGCCCGGAAATCCACCCCAGCGCCATCGTCGATGAGGGAGCGCTCATCGGCACGGGCACGCGCATCTGGCATTTCACTCATGTGTGCGCCGGCGCGCGCATCGGCGCCGACTGCTCACTGGGGCAGGGCGTGTTCGTAGGCAACGCCGTGAGCATCGGCTCGGGCGTGAAGATCCAGAATCAGGTCTCCGTCTATGACGGCGTGACGCTCGAGGACGAGGTCTTCTGCGGCCCCGGCGTCGTTTTCACCAATGTGGTCAACCCCAGGGCTGCGGTGCCGCGCAGGTCGGAATACCGCCCCACGCTGGTCAAGCGCGGCGCCACCTTGGGCGCCAACTGCACCATCGTCTGTGGTGCCACGATCGGCGAATATGCATTCATTGGCGCGGGCGCGGTGGTCCGCGGGGACGTGGCTGCCCATGCGCTGGTGGTGGGCGTGCCCGCGCGACAGGTGGGTTGGATGAGTCGCAATGGCCAGCGATTGAAGCTGCCCGCACGGCTGCCCGAGGGTTCGCCCGTCCGGGAAGCGGAGTGCCCGGCCAGCGGCGAGCGCTACCGGCTCAGCGGAGATGGACTGCAGCGGCTGGCCCACCCGGCCGCGACGCAGCGGTCCTGACCGGCCACCAGCGCCTGCCGGAGCCTCCATCGTGCAGTTCACCGACCTGAAATCCCAGTACGCCGCGCTCAAGTCCGAGATCGACTCCCGCATTCAGCGCGTGCTGGACCACGGCCAGTACATCATGGGCCCGGAAGTCGGCGAGCTCGAGGAACGCCTGGCGGCGTTTTCCGGGACACGCCATTGTGTGACGGTGGCCAGCGGCACCGAGGCGCTGCTGATTTCACTCATGGCCCTGGGCATCGGTCACGATGACGAGGTCATCACCACGCCCTTCACTTTCGCCGCCACCGCCGAGGCGATTGCGCGGGTCGGCGCGCGCCCGGTCTTCGTGGATGTCGAGCCCGACACCTGCAACATCGATGCATCGCTGATCGAAAGCCGCATCACGCCGCGCACCCGAGCCATCCTGCCGGTCAGCCTGTATGGCCAGTGCGCCGACATGGATGAAATCAATGCGATCGGCGCTCGACATGGCGTGGCGGTGGTGGAGGATGCGGCGCAGAGCTTTGGTGCGCTCTACAAGGGTCGGCGCAGCACCGCGCTGTCGGCCATCGGCTGCACCAGTTTCTTTCCCAGCAAGCCGCTCGGTTGCTACGGTGATGGCGGCGCGCTGTTCACCGACGACGAAGCGCTGGCGCAGGCGGCCCGCGAGATCCGTGTCCACGGCCAGGTCGCCCGCTACCAGCATGCGCGCGTGGGGGTGGGCGGGCGCATGGACACGCTGCAGTGCGCGGTGGTCCTGGCCAAGCTGGGGCGCTTCGATTGGGAACTGCAGCGTCGCGCTGAGCTGGCGCGACGCTACGACGCGGCGATCTCCGGCCACCCGCAGCTGCTGGAACGCGGGGTCAGGCCCGTGGTTGTGCGCGGGGACAGGACCAGCGTTTATGGGCAGTACACCCTGTGGGTTCCCGAGCGCGAACCGATCCAGGCCGGCCTGATGGCCCGGGGCATCCCCACCGCCGTGCATTACCCGCGGCCCCTGCACCGGCAAGCCGCCTACGAGCGGTTCTGCTGCCCGCACTGCTGCCCTCAGGCCGACGCCGCCGCCCGCAGCGTTCTCAGTCTGCCCATGAGCGCCGATCTGTCCTTCGTGGATCAGGACCGGATCCTGCGCGCCCTTGAGGCTTCGCTTCAAGGGGGGCCAGCGCAGCCATGTTCCGCGCAGTCCTGACCCTGCTGCTCGGCAGCGGCGCGGCGCAACTCGGACCCCTGCTGCTGGGCCCTTTCCTGTCGCGCCAATACGGGCCCGAAGCCTTCGGGCTTTTCCATCTGGCTTCGGCCATCGGCGCCAATGTGGCGGTGGTGGCCTGTGCACGCTACGAGTTCGCGCTGCCGCTGGCCCGAGACGAGGCCGAAGCGCAAGCCCTGCGGCGGCTGTGTGTGCGCATCCTGCGGGTCACGACGGCCGCCTGCCTGGCCGCAGCACTGGCTGCCGCTGCCTGGTGGCAGGCCAGCTGGCCGTTGGCCGTGCCCGCCCTGGTGGGCACGCTGGGCGCCCTGAGTCTGTGGACCCTGGAGGCCACCCGCGCCCAGTGCTTCGGTGCGCTGTCGCTCGCGCGCGTGATGCAGCTCTGGGGTGGCGGGCTGATCCAGCTGGGATTGGGGGTGTTGCAGTCCGGGCTCTGGGGTCTGCTGCTCGGGCCGATCGTGGCGGCGGCGCTGGCCACGGCAACCTTGTGGCGCGCTGTCGGTCGGCGTCTGGGTGCGGCAGTCGCCGCTTCCCGTGGCGCGCGCGATGCCGCCAGCCCGGCGGGCCCGAGCCTGCGCGAAGTCGCGCAAAGACACCGTGACTTCCCCCTGCTCAACATGCCGCATGCTTTCCTGGGCGTATTGCAGGACACGCTGGGCCTGGCCCTGATCGCCGCCAGCGCGGGGCCGGCTGCGGCGGGCGTGTGGGGCCTGTCGATGCGCTACCTCAAGGCTCCGGCCACGCTGGCCGGTGGCGCAGTCTCTCAGGTGCTCTATCCACGGCTGGCCGGGCACGGCGGGCCCACCCCCGAGGGCATTGCGCAGGTGCGCCGGGTGATGCTGTGCCTGGCGGCGGCCGCGCTGGCCCTGGGACTGCTCATCATGGCCGGTGCGAGCTGGGCACTGCCGGCGCTCCTGGGCGAGGGTTGGGAGCAGAGCGGGCCCTTGAGCCAGGCTCTGGCGCTTTACCTGGCCTTGCACTTCGTGGCCTCGCCGTTGGGCGTTGTCACCATGGCCTGGGGAGCGCAGGCCTGGGCGCTGAAGGTCTCGCTGATCGGGTCGCTGTGCCATGTCGGCGCTCTGTGCATCGGGCTGGCCTGGCCGCATGGGGCAGACGGCCCGCTGGTGAGCGCAGCTTGGGCGGTTTCCATGGGCATGGGCCTTTACTTCGCCGCGTACTTCTGGCGGCTCTGGAACTGGCCCCCGCTGCCGGCGGCGCGAGACAATCAGGGCTTTGACCCCTCGCCGTGAGTCTGCGCATGTCCCCGTCCTTCTGCAATGCCAAGCCCTGTTCGGGCACCGCGGCTTGATGCTCCTTCGCGCCCTGTTCAATCGCGCTCGCCGACTCCTGGCTCGGTGGCTGCTGCACCGCGCAGTCTTCGGCGAACGCTCCCACGGGCAGTCGTTGCCCCACACGCGCATTTCCCCGAGCTGCTGCATCGAACACCCCGAGCAGCTTCGCCTGGCTGACCATGTCTACATCGGGCCCTACAACCTGCTGGAGGCCAGCGGCGGAATCACGCTGGGCGAAGGTGTGCAGATCACCTCGCACTGCGCCGTGCTCACCCACAGCTCGCACCGGGCGATCCGTCTCCTGGGCCGCGCCTACGCGGGCGGCACAAGGCCCCGGCCCGGATGGATCGAGGGCGAGGTGGTCATCGGCCCCTACAGCTTCGTCGGCCCACACAGCGTGATCGAGGCCGGCACCTGGCTGGGTCGCGGCACCTTGGTGTGCGCCGGCTCTGTGGTCAGGGGGCGGTTCCCCGACTTCGCCGTCCTTCGGGGCGATCCGGCCCAGGTGGTGGGCGACACCCGGCAGGCCGATGAGGCGCTGCTGGCGCAACACCCCCAGGCCCGAGCGCACTACGAGGCCTGGGCGCACGAGGACTCGCCGCCCGGGCAGGGCGGGCCCGCCGGCGGCGAAGGTCCGGCAAGCTGATCAACCCGGCGGCTCGCGGCATGACCTGGCGATACATCCTGGTGGGCGACGGGCTCAGCCCACACTTGCTCAAGTGGGCCAAGACGCTGCACGAGCTGGCGGGGGACCGGCTCGAGCTGGGCGTGGTGTCCAGTCGCGGCCTGCTGCCCGAGTTCGATGGGCTGGTGCCGGCGCATCGGCGGCTCCTGCTCAATGCGCAGGTGCGCCCGGAGGGAGGCAACATGGTGCTCCTGAGGCACTTGCCGCAGGTGGCCCGATGGCTGCGTCATCAGCGGCCTGACATTGTTCATGCCCACTATCTCAGCTCGCACGGCCTCCTGGCATGGCTGAGCCAGCGGCTCTGGCGTGTGCCCGGCCGGCTCGTGAGCTCGGCGTGGGGCTCGGACATCCTGGTGACTCCCAATCGCTCGTGGCTGATGCGCCACGCCACGGCCTGGGTGCTGCGCGCAAGCGCGGTTTGCACCGCCGACTCGCGCCACATGGCTCGCGAGATGCTCAGGCTCGGCGCACGCGAGGTGACGGTGTTTCCGTTCGGCCTGGATGCGCTGCCGCCGCTTGGCCCGGAAAGCGCCAAGGACCCGAATCTGTTTTTCAGCAATCGGGCGCTGGAGCCGAACTATCGCATCGACAAGGTGCTGCGCCTGTTTGCCGCGGTGGCCGCAGGCAATCCCCAGGCCCGGCTCGTCTTGGCCAACGACGGCAGTCAGGTGGGGGCCCTGCGCCTGCTGATTCAGGCCTTGCGGCTGCAGCCTCAGGTCGCTGTCGTGGGCTATCTGGACGCGCAGCAGCAGTCCGGTTGGTATCAGCGGGCCCAGTGGCACTTGAGCCTGCCGCACAGTGATTCGGTGTCCGTCTCGGTGCTCGAGGCCATGGCTCACGGATGCATCCCGGTACTCTCGGATCTCCCGGCGAACCGGGAACTGGTCACGCATGGGCTGAGCGGCTGGATAGTCCAAGGCGAGGAGCCGGGTTCGCATCGGGACTTCATCGACGCGGTTCCCGAGTTGCTCCAGCGAGCCCCGGACATTGCCGCAGCCAACCGCGATTGGGTGGCGCGCCATGGCCTGTTCGCACCGCAGCTTCGCCGCTTCCTGTCTGACCTCGGACTGGGGTCGGCGGGGGGGCGCCAGCCTTGAACATCCTGCTGATCAACCATTACGCGGGCAGCCCGACGCACGGGATGGAGTTCCGGCCCCATGGCCTGGCCAGAGAGTGGGTGCGCCTGGGCCACCGCGTCGAGATCGTGGCCGCTTCGCACTCCCATGTGCGAAGCCGGCAGCCGGACATGCAGGGCCTGGCCGAGCGGCATGAAACGATCGACGGCATCACCTACCGATGGCTGCGAGCCCCGGCCTATCGTGGCAACGGCTGGCGGCGTGCGATCAACATCGCCGCCTTCCTGGCACGCCTGGCCTGGCGGTCAGGCCGGCTGGCGCGCGACTTCAGGCCGGATCTGGTGATCGCCTCAAGCACCTACCCGCTGGACACGATTCTGGCGCGTCGCCTGGCTCGCCAGGCGCGATGTCCCTGGGTCTACGAGGTGCACGATCTTTGGCCGCTTTCCCTCATCGAGCTCTCGGGGCTGTCGCCCCGGCACCCTTTCGTTCGGCTTTGCGACATCGCTGAACGCAGTGCCTACCGCAGCGCGGATCGGGTGGTCTCGATGCTGCCCAAGGTGCAGGCGCACATGGCCGCGCGTGGCCTGGACCTGCAGCGCCTGAGCATTGTTCCCAACGGCGTTTCGCTGCAGGATTGGGACCAGGAGCCGCCGCCCCTGCGCCCGGATGTGCAGGCGGTGCTGCAGGAATTCCAGCAGGCCGGGCAGGCGATCGTGGGCTATGCAGGCTCGATGGGTGCCCCCAATGCCCTGGACACCCTGCTGGATGCGGCGGCCTTGATGCGCAGCGAGCCCATCGGCTTCGTTCTGGTGGGTGATGGCCACGAGCGCGAACGCCTGCAGCATCGGATTGCCGGCGAGGCACTGTCCAAGGTCCGCCTCCTGCCGCCCATACCCAAGGCGCAGATGCCGCGCCTGCTGGCTGCGTTGGATGTGGCCTACATCGGCTGGCGGCCGATGCCGCTCTACCGCTTCGGCATCGCGCCCAACAAGCTGATGGACTACATGGTGGCCGGATGTGTGGTCCTGCACTCGGTGCACGCCGGAAACGACCCGGTGGCCGACGCCGGTTGTGGACTGACCGTGCCGCCCGGTGACGCCGGTGCGGTGGCCGAAGGCCTGCGCAGCTTGCTGCGGCTCGATCCGCAGCAGCGGCAAGCCATGGGGCAGGCCGGCCGTGCCCATGTGCGCGCCCACCATGCCTATCCGGTTCTGGCGCAGCGATTCCTGGAGCCCTTCCAGACGCCACCGCCGACGGAGAGTCCCAGGCCGCCGGGTCGCGGCCTCGCTCGCCACGCCTTCCTGCAGCCTGACGTCTGGCAGACCCTGCAGGAGCGACAGCGGGTGTTTTCGCGGTTTCTGCTGGAGCGCGGCTGCAGCGACCTGTCGAGCCTGCGCGTCCTCGAGGTGGGCTGCGGTGCGGGGGGCAACCTGCTGGAGTTGCTGCGCATGGGCTTTGCGCCGGAGAACCTCAGCGGCATCGAGATCGATGCGGCTCGTCACGCGCATGCGCGATGGGTGCTGCCGGCCTCTGTGCCACTGATGCACGGCGATGCGCTGCAGGCCTGGTCCCACCGATTCGTCGAGCCCGCCAGTCAGGATCTGGTGCTGCAGGCCACGGTCTTCTCCTCCATCCTCGACGAATCGCTGCAGGAGCGACTGGCCCAGCAGATGTGGGCATGGGTTCGACCCGGTGGCGCTGTGCTCTGGTACGACTTCACCGTCGACAATCCCCGCAACCCCAAGGTGCGCGGCCAGCCCCTGGGGCGGG
The DNA here is from genome assembly GCA_964475695.1 of uncultured Rubrivivax sp. Lineage (GTDB taxonomy): Bacteria > Pseudomonadota > Gammaproteobacteria > Burkholderiales > Burkholderiaceae_C > RFTU01. The sequence goes on along the minus strand of CAYYYC010000039.1, from coordinate 3,610 downwards.
TGCGAGCGCTGTTCCCCCAGGCCCGGCTGCAGGTCCGGCGGGTCACCCTGGCGCCGCCTCTGGCCCGATGGGTGTGTGCCTTGCACCCCAGCCTGTACCATGTCCTCAACGCCTGTCCCTGGCTGCGCACGCATCTGCTGGTGTGGGCCCAAAAGCCGCTCGACGGGACCATTGCAGCCCCGCCGCCAGCCGTGAGCGGCCCCTGCGACATTCCAAGATGAGCTCTGCACCCCACGAATCGCCGCCGTTCCTGCCTTTCGCGCTGCCCGACATCGGCGAGGACGAGATCGCCGAGGTGGTGGACACGCTGCGCCAGGGGTGGGTGACCACGGGCCCCAAGGCGCGGCGCTTCGAGCAGGCCTTTGCCGAATTCCTCGGTGACGCCGGCCTGCATTGCATCGCCGTGAATTCGGCCACCGCCGGGCTGCATCTGGCGCTGGAGGCTCTGGGTGTGGGCCCGGGTGACGAGGTGATCACCACCACCCACACCTTCACTGCCACGGCCGAGGTGGTGCGGTATCTCGGTGCGGATGTGCGCCTGGTGGACATTGACCCGGCCACCCTGAACATCGACCCTCGGGCCATCGAAGCGGCCATCACCGCGAAGACCAAGGCCATCATCCCTGTGCATTTCGCCGGCCTGGCTGCCGACATGCCTGCCATCCATGCGATCGCGCAGCGCCATGGGTTGGCCGTGGTGGAGGATGCGGCGCACGCCCTGCCCACCACTTCGGGCCGGCGACTGGTGGGCACCCTGCCCAGTCAGGCCACCGTCTTCAGCTTCTATGCCAACAAGACGATCACCACCGGCGAGGGCGGCATGCTCGTGACGCGCAGCGATGAAATTGCGCGGCGTGCCCGGGTGATGCGACTGCACGGCATGAGCCGTGACGCTTTCGACCGATTCACTGCAAATGTGCCGAGCTGGCACTACGAGATCGTGGCGCCGGGCTACAAGTACAACCTCACGGACATCGCCGCTTCGCTGGGCCTGCACCAGATCCGCCGCGCCCACGGCTTTGCCCGGCGGCGCGGGGAGATTGCCGACCGCTACGACCGGGCTTTCGCCGGGCTGCCACTGCTGGCCCCGCCCCGTCCCCCCGAGGGTGAGCTTCACCCCTGGCACCTCTATGTCGTCCGCCTCACGGATGAGGCGCCGATCGGCCGGGATGCGTTCATCGAGGCGATGTTCAAGGCCGGCATCGGCTGCAGCGTGCACTACATCCCGCTGCACCTGCACCCCTACTGGCGCGAGCGCTATGGGCTGGCGGCTTCGCAGTTTCCCCACAGCCAGCGGGCGTTCGAGCGCATGGTCAGCCTGCCGCTGTACACCCGGATGTCCGAGTCGGATGCGGCGCGCGTGGTGGACACAGTGCAGTCGCTGCTCGGAGCCTGAGCGCCATGGGCAAGCGGCTCTTTGATGCCGGGGTCTCGGGCCTTGCCTTGCTGCTGCTCGGGCTGCCGATGCTGCTGATTGCACTGTGGGTGCGGCTGGACAGCCCGGGCCCTGCGCTCTATCGACAGGAGCGGGTGGGCCGCTGGGGCCGTCCGTTTCGCATCCACAAGTTTCGAACCATGCACCAGCATGCGGAAGGTCAGTCCCCGTTGACGCTTCAGGGGGATGGACGCATCACCCGGGCCGGCCGTTGGCTTCGCCGCCGCCGAATCGATGAACTGCCCCAGCTCATCGATGTGCTCAGCGGTCAGATGAGCCTGGTCGGACCGCGGCCGGAACTGCCGCAATTCGTTTCGCACTACCCTGAGGGCCTGCGCGATCTGATCCTCTCCGTGCGTCCCGGCATCACCGATCCGGCCGCTCTGGCGCACCGGCATGAAGACGCACTGCTGGCTCAGTCGGAGGATCCGCAGCGACATTACATCGAGCAGGTGCTCCCCGCCAAGCTGCGCATGCAGGCCGACTACATCCGTCGCGCCACCTGGTTCAGCGATCTGTGGGTGCTGTGGCGTACTGCAGCCGTCCTGTGGGGCCGATAGAGGCAGGCCAGAGACCCATGCAGACCCAAACGGACAACCGGCGGTGGCAAGCGCTCAATGCCTTGCTGGCCAGGCTGCGGCCGTACCGCGCGCCCCTGAGCCTGCTCGTTGACGGCAGCGTGGTGTGGCTGGCATGGCAGGTGACTTATCTCTTCCGTCTGGGCTTTGACCGCTGGCTCAGTGCTCGCCCGTCCTATGACCCGATCGTGGCCGCCTCGGTGGTGGTGGCCTATCTGGTCGTCTTCAAGGCGTTGCAGGTGCCCGCAGGCGTGTGGCGATTCACCGGCTTTGGCGAAATCCGTCGGCTGGCGGTGGCCTGCCTGACCGCAGGTTTGTTCTGCGGGCTGCTGGTCTCGCCGCTGCTGGATCTGTCGAAGGTGCCGCGTGCGGTGCTTGCCCTGCACCCCTTCGTCAGCCTGATGGGTGTCTGTCTCGTGCGCCTGCTCTACCGCATGCTCATCGAGCATCTCCAGGCGCGGCTGCATGGGCCTCAGCAGCCTCTGCGGCCGGCGCTGGTGTTGGGGGCCGGCGAAGCGGGCAAGCGGCTGATTGCCGGCGTTCAGGGTCAGGGCTGGAGGCTGTTGGGGCTGCTCGACGATGACCCCGCCAAGGCTGGCGCGCGCGTGGCCGGCTTGCCGGTGCTCGGGCCGCTGCATCGTGTGGCAGAACTGGCCGAGCGCAGTGGCGCATCGCATCTCATCCTGGCCATGCCTTCGGTGCAGGGTGCGGCCCGGCGGCGCATCATCGAGCAGGCCTCGGCCACGGGTTTGCCGCTGCTGACAGTGCCCTCGGCCGGCGAACTGCAACAGGGTGACCGCGCCGGCCGCGTGCGCGACATCGAGCCTGAGGACCTGCTGGGCCGCGAGCCTGTGGCCCTGGATGAATCGAGGATAGGGCTGGCCCTGCGCGGCAAGTGTGTGCTGATCAGCGGCGCGGGGGGCAGCATTGGTGCAGAACTCGCCTTGCAGATCGCGCGCTTCGAGCCCCAACGGCTGATCTTGGTCGACCGCTCGGAATTCGGTCTGTATGCGGCCGATCTGCGGCTGCGTGAGGCCCATCCGCGCCTTCAGATCGAATCCCTTCTGCGGGACGCCTGCGACCGCACAGCGATGCAGTCCTGCCTGGAGGCGCACTCGGTGGGAGTGGTTTTTCACGCCGCGGCCTACAAGCATGTGCCCCTGGTGGAGGTGGGCAACGCGGCTGAGGCGGTGTTCAACAACGTGGGCTCCACCTGGGCCCTGGCCGAGGCAGCGGCGCGCTGCGGCGTTGAGCGCTTCGTGCTCATCAGCTCCGACAAGGCCGTCAACCCCACCAATGTGATGGGTGCCACCAAGCGGGCCTCCGAGCTCGTGATCTCGCACCTCACGCCCTTGCATCCTTCTACCCGCTTCATGGCCGTGCGCTTCGGCAATGTGCTGGGCTCCAGCGGCAGCGTCATTCCTCGCTTCAAGCAGCAGATCGCTCAAGGGGGCCCGGTGACCGTGACGCATCCGGATGTGATCCGCTACTTCATGACCATCCCTGAGGCCTGCCGTCTGGTGCTGCAGGCGGCTGCCATCGGCCAGAGCGGGCAGGTGCTGGTGCTCGACATGGGCGATCCGGTGCGCATCGAAGA
>CAYYYC010000038.1:0-13207 GCA_964475695.1 uncultured Rubrivivax sp. | reverse complement strand
CTCGCCGCGATGGGCGGGCAGGCAGTGCATGAAAAGGGCTTGGGGGTGCGCGGCAGCCATCAGATCCGAGCTGACGCACCACCGCTGGAAGGCGGCCTGACGCGCTTCGTTCTCCGCCTCGAATCCCATGCTGGTCCACACATCGGTTGTGACCAGGTCAGCCCCGCGGCAGGCCTCAGCGGGATCCTGGAACACCCTGAAGCACGAGTTGTCGCGCAGACCGGCTTGTGCGGGATCCACCTCATAGCCGCTGGGTGTGCTGATGTGCACCGCAAATCCCAGCGTTTCGGCCGCCTGCAGCCAGGAGTGGGCCATGTTGTTCCCATCGCCCACCCAAGCCACCGTCTTGCCTGCGATCGAGCCTCGATGCTCGATGTAGGTGTAGATGTCGGCCAGGATCTGGCAGGGGTGAAACTCGTTGGTCAGTCCATTGATGACCGGCACTCTCGAGTGTGCAGCGAAGCGCTCGAGCTTGCTTTGCTCATGGGTGCGGATCATGACGATATCGACCATGCGACTGATCACCCGGGCACTGTCTTCAACTGGCTCAGCCCTTCCCATCTGACTGTCGCCGGTGGTCAGGTGGACCACGGAGCCGCCCATCTGGTACATCCCCGCCTCGAAGCTCACCCGGGTTCGTGTGCTGGCCTTCTCGAAAATCATCGCCAGGGTGCGGTCGACCAGAGGGGTGTACTTTTCGTAATTCTTGAAGCGCCTCTTGATGATGGCGGTGCGCTCGAACAGGTAGGCGTATTCCTCGGCTCGAAGGTCCTTGAACTGCAGATAGTGGCGCATGAGAGCTTGGCCGGGCTTCATGGCGTGGCCTTGTCGTCGACGCCAAGAAAGGCGCGCACCAGAGGCGCGAGCCTGCGCACGCCATCCAGGGCTTCCTGCTCGGACAGCACCAGAGGCGGGACCAACCGGATCACACGCTCGGCGGTCACGCTGATGAGCAAGCCGGCTTCTGCGGCCCGGGACCACAAATCGATGCAGGGCCTGTCGAGCTCAATCCCGAGCATCAGACCCTGACCACGGATCTCAACCACACCGGGCACGTCGCCAAGTTGGCGTTCGAGCTCGGCCTTGAGGGTCGCACCCACGGAACCGGCGTGCGCCAGAAGGTTTTCATCGGCCATGATCTTCAGCGTCTCGACACCCGCACGCATCGCCAGAGGGTTCCCGCCGAATGTTGTGCCGTGGTTGCCCGGTTTGAGCACTCCGGCAGCCCGGGGTCCGCAGACTACCGCTCCGATCGGCACCCCGGAGCCCAATCCTTTGGCCAAAGGCATCACATCGGGCACGATGCCTGCCCACTGATGGGCAAACCACTTGCCCGTGCGACCCACGCCACACTGGACTTCATCGAGCATGAGCAGTTTGTCGTGCCGGTCGCAGACTTCCCTGAGACCCTGCAGAAACTCGATGCGTGCCGGGTTTACGCCGCCCTCGCCCTGGATCGTCTCCAGAAATATGGCGGTGATTCGAGGATGCTCGGTCAGGATCCTCTCGATGGCGGGCAGGTCGTTCAGGGGAGCCCTCACAAAGCCACCGACCAACGGCCCGAAGCCTGCCTGGATCTTCGGGTTCGCCGTGGCTGACAGGGTGGCCAGCGAGCGGCCGTGGAAGGCTCGCTCGAAGACGACGATCTCGGGTTCGCTGTTGCCCCTGTCGTGCCCGAACTTGCGGGCGATCTTGATCGCCGCCTCGTTGGCTTCCAGTCCAGAGTTGCAGAAGAAGGCGTTGTGCAGGCCCGAGATCTCACACAGCTGTGCGGCAAGCTCCTCCTGCAGCGGGATCTGAAAATAGTTGGAGGTGTGGACGATCTTGCCGAGTTGATCCTGCAGGGCCTGCACGAACCTTGGATGGGCATGGCCCAGGGTGTTGACCGCGATGCCTGCCAGGAGATCGAGATACTCGCGCCCCTGGGTGTCCCAGACACGGCAACCGCGCCCATGCGTCAGCGCGATCGGCAACCGACCGTAGGTTGGCATCACGTGGGATTGAACTGGCACCTCGGCGTGGCTCATGGTCGCTCCGGGAAGTGGAACGCGATTCTAATGTTGGTCCCCCTGCGGGGAGCTCGCTGCTGCGGCGCAACATGGAAGGCACAATTGGCGCATGGCAGCCCAGTACTACATCATCGGGATCACGGCTGACGGCCAGCCGTTCCGACCGAGCGACTGGTCTGAGCGACTGGCTGGTGCCATGTCCTCTTTTCGCCCGGGGGGCTCCGTGGGGGGGCCTGGCGCCCACATCGGCTATTCGCCGTACTGCCAGCCGCGAACCGTGGATGGCGCGAAGTGTGTGCTGGTCGATGAGTCCCTGCGCGATCTGGAGCCGATGGCCTGGGATTTCGTCATGAACTTCGCTCGGGACAATGGACTGCAGGTCAGGCCTGTCTAGCCTTGGCCTTCCCCGGGAGAGGCCACCGCCGATGTGATGCCCCTGGGTCATCCCCTTGGGCGTGCAGACAAAGAAAAAGGGCCCGCTGTCGCGGGCCCTGTTCAGGCCAAACCGGCCCAAGACTCAGGAGGACGCCATGGCCTTGATGCTGGCCGACAGGCGGCTCTTGTGGCGAGCGGCCTTGTTGGGATGAAACATGCCCTTGTGCGAGACGGAATCGATCACTCCTTGGGCAAGCTTGAAGAGATCGGACGCCTTGGACTTGTCGCCGGCAGCGACGGCCTTTTGCACGTTCTTGATGACTGTGCGGAATTTCGAGCGCAGTGCAGAGTTGGCTGCGTTGAGCTTGACATCCTGACGAACGCGCTTGCGCCCGGACGCGATTCGAACTGTCTTCTTGGCTTTGGACGAGGTGGCCATGTCGTGGAGGTTTCAGTTTCGCAAAACACAACAGTTTAACACAGTCGCTCGGGCGAAAGCCAGATTCCTATAATCGTGCGATTGATGAACCTTCTCAAGGCCGTAACCACCGTCTCCATGCTGACCTTGGCCTCGCGCGTGACGGGGTTGGCGCGGGAATGGGTGGTGGCATCGCAGTTTGGAGCCAATGCCTGGACCGATGCCTTCAATGTGGCCTTCCGCATTCCCAACCTGTTGCGGCGGCTCTTCGCTGAAGGGGCCTTTTCCCAGGCCTTCGTCCCGCTGCTGGGCGAGGTCAAGGCGCGAGAGGGCGACGCGCCGACCCGTGAGTTGGTGGATTCGGTGGCCACCGTCCTGACGGGCGTGCTGATCGCCACTTGTGTCGTGGGTGTCGTTGGCGCCCCGGCTCTTGTGTGGTTGATGGCCTCGGGGCTCGAACAGTGGGATGAGGCCGTGGTCATGACACGGATCATGTTCCCCTACATCGGATTGATCTCGCTCGTGGCCCTGGCATCTGCGATTCTCAACACACACGGGCGCTTCGCGGTGCCGGCCGCCACGCCGGTTCTGCTGAACGTGAGCGTGGTGGCGGCGGCTGTGTTCACTGCGGGCCAGATGCCGAGCCTGGGGCTGCATCCCATCTATGCCCTGTGCCTGGGCGTGATGGCCGGAGGCGTGCTGCAGCTGGCATTTCAGTGGGCGGCTTTGCAACGGGTGGGCATGGTGCCGCGAGTGTCCATGGCACGCCTGCGCCAGGCTTGGCGTCATGCGGGGGTGCAGCGCGTTCTCAGCCAGATGGCGCCGGCGCTGCTCGGCGTCTCGGTTGCGCAACTCTCGCTCGTGATCAACACGCTCATCGCCTCCTACCAGGGGCCAGGGGCAGTCAGCTGGCTGAGCTACGCCGACCGCCTGATGGAATTCCCCACGGCGTTGCTTGGCGTGGCCCTGAGTGTGGTTCTCTTGCCCCATCTCTCGGCGGCGCAGGCCAAGGGCCAGGATCACCAGGTTTCCGAGCTGCTGGATTGGGGTCTCAGACTGGTGGCTCTCTTGGCCTTGCCTTGTGCGGTGGCGCTGGTGCTGTTCGCGCACCCGCTGGTCGCTGTGCTCTTTCACTATGGCGCCTTTACCGCCAGTGATGTGCGGCAGACCGAATTGGCGCTCATGGGCTATGGGGTCGGCCTCATCGGGTTGATCGGCGTGAAGGTGCTGGCCCCGGGCTACTACGCCAGGCAGGATGTGCGCACGCCGGTGAGGATTGCCGTGGTGGTGTTGGTGACGACCCAAGTCTTGAACCTGCTGACGGTGCCGTGGCTGGGCTCCGCCGGCCTGGCCCTGTCGATCGGCCTGGCGGGATTGCTCAACGCGGCCTGGCTCCTGGCGGGTCTTTGGGGCGAGCGGGTTTGGCGTCCTTCGCCTGGCTGGTGGCCTTACTTGGGCAAGGTTGCTGCAGCCTCGGCGGCTCTGGGTGCCTGCCTGGCCTACGCCGCCTTGTCCGTCGACTGGTTGGGCCTGCAGGCTGCACCACTGATCCGCCTGGGGCTGATGGCCCTTTCGGTGTTGGTTGGCGGGGCTCTGTATCTGGGGCTCATGCGGCTGATGGGTGTGGGGTTGAAATCGGTGGCTGGATGGAAAGGCGGCTCGCGCCCGCCACCCGAGCCTTAAACTCGCGTCAAGCATGTCTTCGACCTTCGAACGCCCTGAACAGGCAGGCTGCCTCGAGTACTTTCGCCTGCTCGTTGCTGATGATCGTCAGTTCATCCTTCTGGAGGCTGCGGCAGCCGTGGCACAGGATGACGACCCGGAGCTCGATCCCAGCACCGTGCCCGCCGCCATCGAGGCCTTGGGGGCAGCCTTGGCGCGGCGCCTGCCCTCCGATGCTTCGGCAGCCCAGAGGCTGAGGTTGCTGAACCATTACTTCTACGGCGAACTGGGTTTCTGCGGCAACGTCAATGACTACTACGATGTCCAAAACAGCCACCTGCACCGTGTTCTCCAGACAAGGCGCGGCATTCCGGTGACCTTGGCCGTGCTCTACACGGCCATCGCCGCCGAAGTGGGGCTTCAGATGTCCGGTGTTTCTTTCCCCGGCCACTTTCTGGTCAAGTGCAGCCTGCCTCAGGGCGAGGTCATCATCGACCCCTTCACGGGGCGTTCGCTGTCCAGGCAGGAGCTCGATGAGCGACTGTTGCCCTATCGGCAGCGCCAGGGGCTGGTCGGTGAGCTCGAGGTTCCGCTGGGCCTGTACCTCCATGCGGCCACGCCGCGCGAGACCTTGGCCCGGCTGCTGCGCAATCTGAAGGAGATTCACCAATCGCGAGAGGATTGGCCCAGGCTGCGTGGCGTCATGGAAAGGCTGGTGTTGGTGGTGCCGAGTGAGGCGTCGGAGCGGCGCGATCTCGCTCTGGTGCTGGCCGAGATGGAGCAGTGGGGCGCCGCAGCGCGGGAGCTGTCGACTTACCTCGATCAAGCCCCCGACGCGGCGGACGCTCAAGCCATGGCTGAGCGCTTGAGCGAACTCCGGCGCCTGGCCAGGCTGCATTGAGGCCACTGCCGTGATGGAGACGCGCGCATGATGTCCTTGTGGCCGGTCCACGCTTGGCGCTGGGCCCTCGTCGTGGCGGGCTTGGCGTTTGTGCTTTGGCTGTTGGCGCCGGTCCTTGCCCCGTTTGTCGTGGCTGCAGTGCTGGCCTATATCCTCCATGCCCCGGTCCGTGCGCTGCATGACCGGGGCGTTCCTCGACTGTTGGCCGTTTTGGCGGTGGAGGCGGTGGCGCTGATCGCTGTCTTGGGACTCCTGCTGCTGCTTGTGCCCGTGCTTGTTCACGAGCTGCCCCTTCTGCGGGAGCAGGTTCCCCGGTTGGCCGCTCGCGTCAACGAGGGTCTGGCGCCGCTTCTTCATCGCTGGGGCATTGAATTCAGCCTGGACGTGGCAGCCATCAAGCAGGGCATGCTCAAGGTCTTCGGCGGCAACGCCGACGAACTTCTTTCTGCAGCATTGAGTTCACTGCGGATCGGCGGCAGTGTTGCGCTTTCGGTGGTTGGCTACCTCGTTCTTGTTCCGGTCGCCCTCTACTACCTCCTGCTTGATGCGCGCCGGCTCACGGCCTGGGCCGGCTCGCTCATCCCGCCGCGCATGAGGCCTGGCGTCTTCGGCTTCGCGCGGGAGTGCGATGAGATCTTGAGCCAATATCTGCGCGGGCAGATGCTGGTGATGGCGGCACTCGCGGGCTACTACACCCTGACGCTGATGGCGCTCGGGTTCGACCTGGCGGTCCCGGTGGGCCTGTTCACCGGGTTGGCGATCTTCGTGCCTTACCTTGGATTCGGCATCGGACTCGTTCTCGCGCTCCTGGCAGGCGTTCTGCAATTCGGGCCGATGGCCGGTCTGGCCATGGTGTCGGCCGTCTACGGGGTGGGCCAGGTTCTGGAGAGTTTCATCCTGACTCCGCGCTGGGTGGGTGAGCGCATTGGCCTGAGCCCCTTGGCGGTGATCTTCGCGCTGTTGGCCTTTGGACAACTGTTTGGGTTTGTCGGCGTATTGATTGCGCTGCCTGCCAGTGCCGTGCTTTGGGTGGTGCTGCGAAGGGTCCACGCAGCCTACGTGTCCAGTCAGTTGTATCGGGATTGATCCTTGCGGCAACTTGCTTTGGACATCGGCCTGAGCCCGGCCCCGGATTTCGCCACGTTCACCGCCTGGGGCAATGAGCCTGTGCTGCAGGTGCTTGAGGGATTGGCCCCCGGTTGTGCCCCGGTTTATCTCTGGGGTCCCAGTGGCTGTGGAAAGACCCATCTTCTGAGGGCTGTAGAAGCCAAGGGGCGGTGCGATGGCCGGGTCCCCGCCTGGATCGACTCGCGCTGGGGGGCGCAGGGCATTCCCGAGGATGTTGACCTTCTGCTCCTCGATGATGCGCAGTCCTGGACGGCGGCCCAGCAGCAAGGGGTGTTCGCCGCCTACCTGGAGGTCACAGCCCGAGGCGGCGTGGTCGCCGCTGCGGGGCTCGTGCCACCGACTGATCTGCCCGTGCGTGAGGATGTCCGCACGCGACTGGCCTGGGGCCTGGTGCTCTCGGTTCAGCCGCTTTCCGAGGATGGCCTGCGTCTGGCGCTTCAGGACCAGGCCGCCAAGCGCGGCCTGCAGCTGGCCGACGGTTTGCTGGACTACGCCCTGCGGCGCCTCTCACGCGATCTCAAGAGTCTCAGCGGCCTGCTCGACAGGCTTGATCGATACGCCCTGCAGCGCCAGCGCCCGCTGACCGTTCCCCTCTTGCGCGAAATGCTCGACGAGGAACAGTCCAGCGGCGCAGGGGTGGGCGCCTGGGGCTCGACCCCCTGACCGGCGCCGCATGAACCTCACCCTCTTTGACCTCGACGGGACGCTGATCCAGGGCGACAGTGACCATGCATTTGGCGAGTTTCTGGTCCAGCAGGGCTGGGCTGACGCTGCGGAGTTCAGAAAGCGCAACGATGCCTTCCTCGCCGACTACCAGGCCGGTTGCCTGGACCTTCCGGCTTATGTGGCTTTTGCGACTTCCGCCTGGCGGCATGCGCCGGCCCATGAGGCGCTTGAGCTGCGGCGGCGTTTCATGGCCGAAGTGATGCTCCCGCTGATCCTTGAGCCGGCCCAGAGCCTGGTGCGCCGACACCAACTGGGCGGAGATCTGGTGGCCATTGTGACGGCGACCAACGAGTTCGTGACCGAGCCCATCGCCCAGGCGTTCGGTGTGGAGCACCTCATTGCGCTTCGGCTTGAGCGCGACGAGGCGCGCCGAGTCACAGGTGCGATTCTGGGAACCCCGACCTTTCGGGAGGGAAAGATCGCTCGAGTGCTCGATTGGCTGCGCAGTCTGGGGCATGAATCCGGTGGCCAATCGTTCGAGCGTGTCACCGTGTACAGCGACTCGATCAACGACCTGCCGCTGCTTGAATGGGCCACGCACCCGGTGGCCACGAATCCCTCGCCTTCCTTGGCCCAAAAGGCAGCCGAGCGGGGTTGGCCGATACTGCGCCTGTTCCCATGATCACCCGACTCATCAACAAGTTGCTGGGCAAGCCCGGCAACCCAGCAGCCATGGCTCAAGGCCGGCGGGTGGAGATTGCCGCGTCCGTGCACCGGATTGACCCCTCGCTCCTCGATGAGCGGGCGGTGCATGTGGTCAAGGCGCTTCAGCACGCCGGCCATGAGGCCTATGTCGTCGGCGGAGCAGTTCGTGACCTTCTGGTGGGGCGCAGGCCGAAAGACTTTGACGTGGCCACCGACGCCACACCGGAGCAGGTCAAGTCCCTGTTTCGTCGGGCCTTCATCATCGGGCGCCGTTTCCGCATTGTTCACGTGGTCTTCGGCCGGGGCCGCGACCATGAGGTGATTGAGGTCTCCACCTTTCGCGCCTTCCTGGATTCGGCGGCGGCCCAGACGGTGGAGGGCAATGAGCGCACTGCCAAGTCAGAGTTGGCAGGCAAGAGCCATGCCGTGGATGCCAGCGGGCGTGTCTTGCGGGACAACGTCTGGGGCCCACAGATCGAGGATGCGGCGCGACGGGACTTCACCATCAATGCGATGTACTACGACCCCGTCACCGAGGTTCTGATCGACTACCACGGCGGGCTGTCCGATGTGCGGGCCCGGGTGCTGCGCATGATCGGAGACCCGGCCTCGCGCTATCGTGAGGACCCGGTTCGCCTTCTTCGAGTGGTGCGCTTTGCCGCCAAGCTCGGCTTTGAGATCGACCGAGCCACGGCAAAGCCCATGAAGGCGGCCCTCGCGTTGCTCAACAACGTCCCCTCATCGCGCCTGTTCGATGAAATGATCAAGCTGCTTCAGACAGGACATGCGCAGTCCAGCGTGCAGGCCCTCGCGCGCTTTGAGATGCTGCCGGTCTTCCCCATCCTGGGTGTCGCGCTGGGTCACGCGGCGGGATCGACAGCGGCGCGATTCGTCGGTCTGGCGCTCTCCGACACGGACCGACGCGTGGGCGAGGACAAGCCCGTGGCGCCCAGTTTCCTGCTGGCCTGCCTGCTGTGGGAGGAAGTTCGGCAGCGATGGTCCGAGAACAGGGCCGAGGGCATGGCGCCTGTGCCTTCGTTGCAGGCGGCCATCGAGGGCGTCTTCGAAGCCCGGGTCGGCGACATTTCCGGCCGGGGCAAGCTCGCCTCCGACATGCGGGAGATATGGCTGATGCAGCCGCGATTCGAGCGCCGCTCCGGCGCCGGGCCGCACGCGATGGTGGAGCAGCCGCGGTTCAGGGCCGCCTTTGATTTCCTGCGGCTGCGCTGCGACGCCGGAGAACTTGACGCGGAACTTGCCGAGTGGTGGGAGGATTTTTCGCTCGGCAGCCCCGAGGATCGGGAGGCCTTGATGATCGCCGCGCGTCCGCAACCGGTGGCGCGGCGTCTGAGGCACCCTCAGCCCGGCGCCGATGCCCAAAGCCAAAGGAGCCAGGGCCCGTCTGCGGGGGTGGCTGACGAGCCCGATGCAGGACCTCAGGATCCTGCGCCGCGAAAGCGCCGGCGCCGGCGTCGGCGGCCGGGCGACGGCTCTTCGGGCCCCGGCAGTGATGGCGAGCCCTGAAAGGGTCTTCATCGGCCTGGGGTCCAACCTCGGAGACAGCCGGGCGCATCTGGCCTGCGCGGTTCGTGCGATTCGCGATCTCGGCGTGCCCCTGGGCATGACCACTCTTGCGGTTTCTCCCCTCTATCGTTCAGTGCCCTGGGAGGCCGAGGGGGCGGACTATCTGAATGCGGTGGCCGTGATCGAGGTTCCCGCAGACCCGGGCCGGTGCAGCCCCGTCGGATTGCTTGAGGCGCTCCAACGGATCGAGCGGCAGCGGGGTCGGCAACGCTCCCACCGCAATGCGCCGAGAACCCTCGATCTCGACATCATTCTCTATGGACAGCGCATCATTTCGCTGCCGAATCTGGAGGTGCCACACCCGCGGGGGCTGCAGCGGCGCTTTGTTCTCGAGCCGATTCGGGATCTGGAGCCTGCGCTGTGTTGGCCCGGGATCGGTGCCGAATGGCTCGAGCGCCTGCAGCAGCTTGACGACCCGCCGCTGATTCGTGTGCAGGACGAAAGCTGGCCCGGGGTGGACCCATGCTGACTCCCCCGGCGCGGCGTGCTCCCGAGGGCGTTCAGGCCTCAAGGCCCTGACTTGAGGCCTGCCTTGCAGGCAAATGCTCACGCGACCCGCTCCTTCTGGGTTCAGAGCAGGGCCTCGAATATTCGCTGACCGACGAACGCGATCGTGGCCGTCAGTGCGGTGGCCCCCAGCAGAAGCGCCAGGATGACCCCCAGAACCGGACCCCATCCCGTCGCCACCGCATCGACCTGAGGGTGATGTCGCTGCGCCCAGGCCTCATCGCTTGTCAATCCATGCACGATGGCCGACAACATCGCCGCACTGATCGAAAACCCGAGCAGGGGCAGGGCCAACGCTGCGGGGCCGTCGTCGACGCCCAAGTTTCGCAATCGCTGCACCCCGATCAGGCCGACGCAGGAGGCTGCCGTGTGCAGCCAACCGTAGGGATCGGACCATCCCCTGAGGTAGAAGCGGTGGGCGCCCAGGAAGCCCCCGATGACGGCCAGCCAGGTGGCCACGGTCTTGAACCGCGGCAAACCCTGCGGAGCGACGGGCGGATCGGCCCGTGGCTTGGCCTCGGGCGGGAGGCCTGGACTCATGTTTGCGGCGCGGGCGCGGCCGTGGCTCCCGGGCCCAAAGCTCGCTGCATCAGAACCACATCAAGCCAGCGCTCGAACTTCCAGCCGGCGTTGGGCAGCGTTCCGCAGCGCTCGAACCCGCAGGCGGCGTGCACTCCAATCGAAGCGTCATTGGACGAATCGCCAATGACGGCCAGCATCTGCCGTGCGCCAAGGGCCCCACAGCGCGCCACGAGCTCCGCCAACAGCAGGCGCCCGATTCCACGGCCCTGCGCCTCCGGCCTGAGGTAAATCGAATCCTCGAGGAAGTAACGATACGCGGGCCTGGGTCGGAATGCATTGGCGTAGGCATAGCCCAGGATTTCCCCCTCGGCCTGAGCGACCAGCCACGGCAGACCCTTGCCTGTGACCTCGGAGTGCCGACGCTCGATCTCCGCCGGAAGCGGGGGCTCGAGTTCGAAAGTTCCGGTGCCGTGGGTGACCGCGTGCGCGTAGATCTGGGCCACCGAGGGGAGGTCCGCCAACCCACAAGGCCGGATCAGCGCGCCGAGGCCGGTGGAGGGGGCGCTTTCAGTCAGGACTGTCACGCCGCTATAATAGGCGGTTTCGGTGAGCGGCCTGTCCTGCAGGCGTATCTACGATCACCACAATCGCCTTGGCTTGCCGGGGTGTCCCAGCGATGGCTCGATGCGTGTCTCCCTCGCGCCGTCGCACTGATTTCGAGGAATTCCCATGGTCGTGATCCGACTGGCTCGTGGTGGTGCGAAGAAGCGCCCTTTCTACAACATCGTCGTTGCCGATTCGAGAAACCGGCGTGATGGCCGGTTCATCGAGCGCGTGGGCTTCTACAACCCGGTCGCCTCTGGCGCCGCGGAAGGTTTGCGCGTGGCGATGGACCGGATCAACTACTGGTCAGGCGTCGGAGCGCAACTTTCTCCGGCCGTCACACGCCTGGTTGATATGGCGAGCAAGGCCACCCAGGCCTGACGAGGCCGTTCTCGCAGCCTGGGTCGCAGGCTGCCCAGCGCACGAGGGCTGCCCCCAGCCGCTTTCGTCCGGGGCTTTTGCCCTTTGAGACCTACGAGCATCGCATGCCGGCACATCCTGAGCAGGACGACTCCTCGGCGTGGCCCTCAGACGCGGTGGAGGTCGGCGTGGTTCTGGGCGCCTGGGGCGTTCAGGGCGGACTCAGGATCAAGCCACACTCCGGCGATCCCCAGGCGCTCCTGGGGGCGTCGGTCTGGCACTGGCAATTGCCCGAGACGGCACCGGGCCCCATCCGTGAACTGCTGCGCGGCGTGGACCAGCCATGGAAGGTCAGAACCGCAAGGCTGCAGGGCGAGCATCTGGTGGCGGTCGTGGAGGGCGTGCAGGATCGAGACCTTGCCCAGGCGTGCCGGGGCGTGCGCCTGTTTGTCGAACGAAGTCGGTTCCCCGCCACGGGGCCGGCGGAGTACTACTGGGTCGACCTGATCGGGTTGGCGGTCTTGAACCGACAGCATCATGCTCTTGGGGTCGTGGTGGGTCTGCTTCAGACGGGGCCGCACGCCGTGTTGCGCATCCAGGGGCAGGAAGGAAAAGACCAGCAGCCACGCGAGCGCCTTGTGCCCTTTGTCCCGGCCTATGTGGATGAGGTGGATCTGCCCGGCGGGCGGATCGTCGTCGATTGGGGCCTCGAAGACTGAAGGGGCTGATCGTGCCGAGATTCGACATCATCACCTTGGTGCCTGAGCTGTTCGGGCCCCATTTGGGTCTCGGGGTGACCCGCAGGGCTTTCCAGTCGGGACAGGTTCATGTCAAGCTCTGGCAACTCAGGGCGCATGCGCAAGGCGCCTACAGGCGTGTGGATGATCGTCCTTTCGGAGGCGGACCCGGCATGGTGATGCTGGCTGAGCCTTTGGAGCGCTGCATCACGGCCATTCGCGCCGAGCGGGCGTTGACTTCGGGCCAGGACGACGGCGCAAGGCTGGTCCACTTCACCCCCACCGGGCAGCCGCTGACTCAGGCGTTGGTGAGAACGCTCGCCCAAGGCCCCGGAGCCCTTTTCGTGTGTGGTCGCTATGAGGGTGTCGATCAGCGCCTGCTCGACAGGCATCAGGCACTGGATGTCAGCCTGGGAGACTTCGTCTTGTCCGGCGGTGACCTCGCCGCATTGGTCGTCATTGATGCCGTGGCGCGCCTGCAGCCGGGTGTGCTCAATGATCCTCAGTCCCATGAGCAGGACAGTTTTGCCCTTGACGGCCTGCTTGAGGGGCCCCACTACAGCCGCCCTGAGGTTTGGCCCGATGGGCCGTCGGGCCGATCGGTGCCTCCAGTCCTTCTGTCTGGAAATCATGGCTAAATCGCGCGTTGGAGGCGTGAGCAGTCCCTTCAGGTCACGGCGATCCGTCGGCCCGACCTGATCGTCTCGGCGCGAAAGGCGGGAAGGCTTTCCGCGGCCGATGAGGCATTCTTGGCTCGCCTGCACGATTCGGGCAGCGCCGATCCGGGGGCTGTCGGCGATTAGCGGATAGAATGGAGAGTTTGGATCCTCTGGGCGGAATTCCTCCAATCCTTCAACCGCGCCCACGATCCTTGGAGCAAACATGGACCTCATCCAGACCCTTGAGCGGGAAGAAATCGCCCGCCTGAACAAGAACATCCCCGCATTCGCCCCCGGCGACACGGTGATCGTCAATGTGAATGTTGTCGAAGGCACGCGCAAGCGGGTTCAGGCCTATGAAGGTGTCGTCA
>CAYYYC010000037.1:12881-13277 GCA_964475695.1 uncultured Rubrivivax sp. | reverse complement strand
GTGCGTTCGGATCGACGGTCTTGAACTCGGCCATGCGTTACTCCGGGGACTGCGGGCTAGCCACTGTGGGCAGGAATGGTTCGTGGGGCTCGGACATTTCAGCCTGCGTCTCAGGCCTTCTTGTCCTCGCCGATGAGAATCCGGGTGTCACTGAGAAACATGTGGGGCGGGACCTCAAGGTTGTCCGGCGCGGGCTTGTTCTTGTAGACGCGGCCGGCCATGTCGAAGGTCGAACCATGGCAAGGGCACAGGAACCCGCCCATCCAGTCATCGGGCAGAGACGGTTGCGCGCCCGTGGTGAACTTGTCCGACGGTGAGCAGCCCAGGTGGGAGCAGATGCCCACGGCCACCAGGTACTCGGGCTTGCGCGAACGGAACTCGTTCTGCGCGTACTCG
>CAYYYC010000037.1:5922-12871 GCA_964475695.1 uncultured Rubrivivax sp. | reverse complement strand
GGGCTTGATCGACCGATGCTGATTCTTCGCATAGTCTGGGGTCGGGTAGGCCTTGCGATCCGAGTTGGGATCGGCCACTTGGGCCTCAGTCTTCTTCAGCGAATCCAGCTGCTCGGTCGTGCGGCGGATGATCCACACCGGTTTCCCGCGCCATTCGACGGTGAGCTTTTCGCCGGGCCTCAGCCCGCTGACGTCAACCTCCACGGCCGCACCCGCGGCCTTGGCGCGTTCGGAGGGCGCAAAGGTGCTGACGAAGGGAACAGCCACGGCCACGGAGCCAGCGGCGCCGGCGCAACCCGAGGCGATCAGCCAGGTGCGCTTGCTGCTGTCGACGGAAGATTCGCTCATGGGAGATCCTTGAAAACTGCGAACCGGCCCCGCACGGCTTTGCGGGGCGGAGGAGGTCGTTAGGGTCAACCCGGCATTCTAGCCGAGCGCGGGCGCCAATCGACGAGCCCAGGCCAAGGCCGCCAGGAAGCCGCCCGGCTCGGCCACCCCTTGTCCGGCGATGTCGAACGCGGTGCCGTGATCCGGGCTCGTGCGGGGGAAGGGCAGGCCCAGGGTGATGTTCACGCCATGCGCCAACCCGAGATACTTGATCGGGATCAGCCCATGATCGTGGGTCATTGCCACCACGGCGTCCCAGGCCCCCGGACGGCCAGGCGCACCGCGGGCCCGCATGAAGACGGTGTCAGGGGGGAATGGGCCGCTGGCTGCCACGCCGCGCGCCACGGCGGCCTCGACCGCTGGCCGGATCACCTGGGCCTCCTCGCTGCCGAAGAGCCCCCCCTCGCCGGCATGGGGGTTGAGCCCGGACACTGCGATCCTCGGGCTTTGCAGGCCCCAGTCGCGCAGAGACCGGTCCGTCAGCAGGATGGTCTGCAGCACCCGCTCGAAGGTGATCGCGTCAATGGCCTTTCGCAGGGACTGGTGAACCGTCACCAGCACCACCCGGAGCTCGTCATTGGCCAGCATCATGCGGACCTCGCAGGAGTCACCGGGTGTGGCCCAGGCCTGCAGCATCTCGGTGTGGCCGGGAAATGGCACTCCGGCCGCAGCCAGCGCCTCCTTGTGGATTGGGGCCGTCACGATCGCCCTGCCCTTGCCCGCGCGGATCAGGGCGACTGCCGCCCTGACGCAGCGGGCCGCTTCGGTGCCGCAGCGGGCATCAACCCGGCCCCAAGGCAGTTTGGCCCAGTCCACGGGTCGACCGTCGGGCGCGGCGGCAGGCTCGGCGAAGCGCGGCCCACCGCCACCGGCCAAATCCCTGCCCGCCTGCGCCGGGCCGACACAGGCCTGCATCCCGCGCCAGAACACGCTCGGCTCGCCCACCACCACGGCGTCACGCAGTTCCCCCGCCAGATGAGCGCGGGCCACCAACTCCGGGCCGATGCCCGAAGGGTCGCCCATGGTCACCAGCAGCGGGGCAGCACTCATGCCGGATTCTCGACCTCGATGTACTCATGGCTCAGCCCGAAACGCTCTGCGACCGCCTGCGCCACCGCAGGGGCTCCAAAACGCTCACTCGCGTGGTGGCCACAGGCCATGAACGCCACACCGGTCTCGCGCGCCAGATGAGCTTGCGGCTCGGAAATCTCTCCGGTGATGAAGACATCGGCGCCGGCGGCAATGGCGGCCTCGAAATAGCCCTGGGCTGCGCCGGTGCACCACGCAGCCCGGCGCAATGGACGAGCGTCACCGGCAACCACCACCGGTTGCCGGTCCAAGGCTGCGGCGACGGTTCGCGCCAGATCCTCCAGGCGAGCCGAAGGCGCCTTGCCGATGAACCCCAGTTGCTGCCGCCCGAACCGTGCATCGGCGTCCAGGCCCAGCCGCAATCCCAATTGGGCGTTGTTTCCGTGGGTGGGGTGGGCATCCAGGGGAAGGTGATAGGCCAGCAGGCTGATGTCGTGACGCATGAGCAGTCGCACCCGCTCACCAAGCCATCCCGTCAGCCGCCCGTCTTGGCCGCGCCAGAACAATCCGTGGTGCACCAGGATCGCGTCGGCCTGGGCATCGATGGCCCGCACGATGAGTTCACGGCTGGCGGTCACTGCCGAAATGATGCGGCGGACCTGCGGTCGCCCCTGAACCTGAAGACCGTTCGGACCATAATCCTCGAAGTCCGCTGCATTCAGCCAATCATCGAGATGCTCAACCAGCGCGTCACGATGGATTCCGGGCGCCTGCGTCATGAGCGCCCCTCGAGTGCTGCAGCCTTCATTGCCATCGCCTTCACCTGACCCTCCATGCGCCGAATCTGGCTCATTTTCTCGCAGGCCGTGACCATCGCCGTGGCGGTCCTGTTCGTCGTGGCCACGCTCAAGCCGGAGTGGCTGGCGCGTCCGCCCGGGCTCATCATGCCCGAGGTGGTGCCGATCCTCACCGCCTCGGAGCCATCCGCGTCCGCCCCCAGGCGCGGCTACAGCGAAGCAGCTCGCCGTGCCGCACCGGCCGTCGTCAGCATCGTGGCCAGCAAGGCGCCTCAGCGCAACCCCAACGGCGGCGATCCCTGGCATCGATTCTTCTTCGGGGATGCCGACGAGAAGTCGCCGCGGCAGCGGGGGCTTGGGTCTGGCGTGATCGTCTCCACGGCCGGCTTTCTGCTGACCAACAACCATGTGATCGACGGTGCCGACGAGATCGAGGTGCAACTCAGCGACGGGCGCTCAGCCACCGCAAGCCTCGTGGGCACGGATCCCGACACGGACCTGGCCCTGCTCAAGATCAACCTCGACAGGCTCCCCGCGATCACGCTGGCCCCTGCCTCATCGCTGCAGGTTGGCGATTCGGTGCTGGCCATCGGAAACCCCTTCGGCGTCGGCCAAACCGTCACCTCGGGCATCGTCAGCGCGTTGGGCCGCAGCCAGTTGGGCCTGTCGACCTTCGAAAACTTCATCCAGACCGATGCCGCGATCAATCCCGGCAATTCGGGTGGCGCCCTGGTGGACGCCAATGGACTTTTGGTGGGCATCAACACCGCGATCTTCTCTCGCAGCGGCGGCAGCCTGGGCATAGGCTTTGCCATCCCGGTGGAGGTGGCGCGCCAGGTCATGGAGGGTCTGATCCAGACGGGCCAGGTGACGCGCGGCTGGATCGGGGTCGAACCCCGAGACCTCAACCCCGAGACGGCCGAGATGCTGCGTCTGCCCTTCACTCAGGGAGTGCTGATCACCGGAGTGCTGCGCGATGGTCCCGCGGCTCAGGCGGGGGTGCAGCCGGGGGATGTGGTTCTCAAGGTAGGTCCCAAGGATGTCGGCAACACGGCGCAGCTGCTCCAGGCGGTCAGCGCACTGACCCCGGATTCCCGCGTGACGCTGACTCTGCAAAGGGCCGCACAACGCATTGAGCTGCAGCTGCGGGTCGCGCAACGACCCATGTCGGGCCGCCCGCCCAGCCCGCGCTGAGCCTCAATCTTCAGCAGACGGCCGGCTGCGCGCCAGAAGGCTGGCCGCCAGGATGCCCAATTCGTAGAGGATGCACATCGGAATGGCCAGTGCCAGCTGCGAGATCACATCAGGCGGAGTCACGATGGCGGCGATGACGAAGGCCAGAACGATGAAGTAGCCGCGGAACTCCCTGAGCTTGTGGATCGGCACGATTCCCAGGTGGGCCAGGACCACGACCACGATAGGCACTTCGAAGGCCAGGCCGAACACCAGGAAAAGCGTGAGGACAAAGCCGAAGTACTGCTCGATGTCGGGCGCCGCGGTGATGCTCTGGGGCGCCCAGCTCTGGATGAACTGGGACATCGAAGGGATGACCAGGAAATAGCAGAAGGCCACGCCGACGAAGAACAGCAGCGAGCTTGAAACCACCAGAGGCAGGACAAGCCGCTTTTCATGCGTGTACAGGCCCGGAGCCACGAATGCCCAGGCCTGATGCAGGACATAGGGCAGGGCCAGCATGAAGGCTCCAAGGAGCGTGATCTTCAGCGGCACGAGCAGCGGGGAAATGACATTGGTTGCGATCAGCTTGGCCCCAGCCGGAAGGTACTGCACCAGAGGCGCAGCGAGGATGTCGTAGAGGCCTGAGGGCGTGGGCCAGATGCACAGCCCGATGAAGACCACCACGACAGCCAGCAGGGCCCGAATGAGGCGGTCCCGCAATTCGATCAGGTGGGAAACGAAGGGCTGCTCGGTGCCGTCGAGCTCGTCTGGGGGCTTGTGCGCTTCGCTCATGCGGTCGGCCGAAGCTCAGGGCTTGGGACGGAATCGCGCCACGCGCGCCGCACCCGACAGGGCCCGGGATCGAATGCCTTGGCGCTGCTTGTACCAGCCAGGGACCGCCGTGCGCTTGAGCCGCCAGCGCTTGTTTGGCCGAACATAGACGGGCGCGGGGGACTGCAGGGGCTGACTCGCCCATGCCTGGTCGTCGCCGCCGCCATCCTGCGACGACTGCGCGGGCTGCTCCCAGGGCTCCTGCAAAGCCGAGTTGGCTGCAGAAACCTCCCGTTGAACCGACTGCTCCACATCCCTGGCGGCGTCCTCGACCTGCGACTTCATCTTGCGGAGCTCTTCAAGCTCGATGGAGCGATTCACCTCGGCCTTCACATCGGCCACATACCGCTGCGCCTTGCCAAAGAGGTGCCCGACCGTGCGCGCCACCTTGGGCAGCTTCTCCGGGCCAATGACGATGAGAGCCACCGCACCAATCAGGGCAAGCTTGTCGAGGCCAAAGTCAATCATGGGCAGGGTCGGTCGTGGAACTCGAAGCGG
Source organism: uncultured Rubrivivax sp. (assembly GCA_964475695.1). GTDB lineage: Bacteria > Pseudomonadota > Gammaproteobacteria > Burkholderiales > Burkholderiaceae_C > RFTU01. Next base: position 8,153 of record CAYYYC010000037.1, on the reverse strand, counting down.
CGGCCGCAGCAGCGCAGCCCGACGCAGCGGCGGTCAGGACTTCGTCTTGGCATCCACATCAACCGTCTGGGCGTCAGCCTTGTGGGTCGCGACCTGCTGAGGCTGTTCGGCAGCGGGCTCAGCGCCCTCCTGCCCACCCTTGACCCCGTCCTTGAATCCCTTGACGGCGCCGCCGAGGTCGGAGCCCAGGTTCTTGAGCTTCTTCGTGCCGAAGATCAGGATGACCACCAACAGCACGATCAGCCAGTGCCAGATGCTTATCGAACCCATCACTTGCCTCCTTGAAAACTGACCAAGATTTTAGATTGGACGCATCTCAACCCTTGCTCCAGGGTCTTGGGCCGCCCATCACATGAATGTGAAGATGCATGACTTCCTGCCTTCCGTCGCGGCCGGTGTTGATCACATGGCGAAACCCGTTGGACACGCCGAGTTCCCGCATCAGGCGAGGCGACTGCGCCAGCATGTGCCCGATGAGTCCTGCGTGCTGAGGCCCAACATCATCCATTGAAACCAAATGCAAGCGAGGCACGAGCAGGATGTGGACCGGCGCCCAGGGGTTGATGTCGTGGAAGGCCACCATGTGCTCGTCCTCATGGACCTTTCGCGCGGGAATCAGGCCTGCCACGATTCTGCAGAAGATGCAGTCAGGGTCTGCCGTCATGATTGGTGCCTCATGGTTGCGGCCCGTCCGGGCGTTGTGCAAGTTCCTGCGACTCCCGCGCCTGCGCCTTGCGCGCAGCGAACTCCTCCAGCCCGGAGAGGCCCTCGCGCCGCACAAGCTCGGCCAGCACATCGGATGGCCGCAGGTCGAATCGGACCAGGGCGACCAGCGTGTGGAACCAGAGGTCGGCCACTTCGTTCACAAGCCGTTGCCGATCCCCGTCCTTGGCCGCCATCACGGCCTCGGTCGCCTCTTCGCCGAGCTTCTTGAGTATGGCGTCCGTCCCCTTGTGGAACAGCCGTGCGACATAGCTGCGGTCTGGGTCGGCCGCGCGCCGCTGATCGATCACGTCGGCCAGGCGCTCCAGGACATCTTGGGAGGGCAGCGCCTGGTGGGCGCGATTGGGGTTGGCTGAGTCATCCATGGGGCATCAGCGATAAATCGAGTCTGGATCCTTGAGCACCGGGTCCACCGCAACCCACTGGCCATCGCGCAACACACTGTAGAAGCAGCTGCGGCGGCCGGTGTGGCAGGCGATCCCCGGATCATGCCCGAGCTGGGTGACTTTCAGCAGCACCACATCGCCGTCACAATCGAGACGAACCTCGTGGACCTGCTGCACATGCCCGCTCTCCTCGCCCTTGTGCCACAAGCGGCCGCGCGAGCGGCTCCAGTAAACGGCCTGCCTCCCCTCGACCGTGCGCTCCAGGGCTTGGCGGTTCATCCAGGCCACCATCAGGACATCGCCGCTTCCCGCCTCCTGCGCAATCGCAGGGATCAGGCCGTCGGGCCCCCAATGGATGTCGTCAAGCCAACTCATCGGCCAAGTGTAGTGTCGGGCCCTCAAGCCCCGGCTCGGGCAGAGCGCTCCAAAGTCAACGGGCCGCAATGACCCCACTGCAGGGCGAACCAGCGCAGCACCGGCAGCGCGCCGGGCAGCACCGGACCCACGCCGACCGGCAATTCACACCATGCCATGCGCTGCCCCTCGCGCATCTGAAACTCGCCTTGCCATTCGTGCACCTTGCAGAAATGCAGCCGCACCCGGGCGTGCGGGTAGTCGAAGACCTCCTGTTGCCACGGATGGGCCTCAACGATGCGGATCCCCAGCTCCTCCTCGAGCTCCCGTCCAAGGGCCTGATCCAGGGTCTCGCCGGGCTCGAACTTGCCGCCAGGAAACTCCCAGTAGCCCGCATAGGCCTTGCCTGCAGGGCGGGTGGTGAGAAGAAAACCGCGCTCGACTCCCTCCGCATCGCGCCGAACCAACACGCCAACGGCCACATCCACCGCGGGAGCCGCAGGGTCGCGCCGGGCGCCGTCGACCGAAGTTGCGCCGAGCGTCATACCACCTCAGGCCAGGCCGCTGGGGCCCGGGGCTGACCCGTCGCGATGCCCGCCACCTGCCCAGTCCCTTGCGAACTGCCAGGCCACGCGCCCGGAGCGTGAGCCCCTCTCCAGCGCCCAGACCAACGCAGCCGGGCGGGCGCGGGCCACCCCTGCATCGTCAACGCCGAAGTGCTTGAGCCATTGCGCCACGATGGACAGGTACTCCTCCTGGCTGAACGGG
>CAYYYC010000037.1:0-5912 GCA_964475695.1 uncultured Rubrivivax sp. | reverse complement strand
AGCCCAAAACGCTCACTCAGGGAGATCCGCTCCTCGATGACCTCTCCGGGATGGATCTCGCCATCCTGGCCGCGCGTCACGCTCAAGTTGTCCTTCTGATACTCGGGCACCAAGTGGCGGCGGTTGCTGGTGGCGTAGACCAGGATGTTGTCCGAACTGGCCGCCACACTGCCGTCGAGGATCGACTTCAGGGCCTTGTAGCCTGGCTCACCTTCGTCGAACGACAGGTCGTCGCAGAAGATGATGAATCGCTCAGGCCTGGGAGCAACCAATTGTGCGATGTCGGGCAGGTCCGTCAGTTCACCCTTGTCGACCTCGATCAGTCTCAGGCCCTGCGGCGCAAACGCGGTCAGGCAGGCCTTGACCAGCGAGCTCTTGCCCGTCCCCCTGGCGCCGGTGAGCAGCACATTGTTGGCCGGCAATGAGGCCACGAATTGCCGGGTGTTGCGCAGCAGGCGCTCCTTTTGCGAGTCCACTTCGAGCAGGTCATCGAAGTTCAGGGCGGCGATATGGGCGACCGGCTGCAAGCTCGCCGTGCCACCCTTGCGCCGCCAACGGAATGCGACGGCGGCGTCCCAATCGGGTTGTGCCGCCGGCAAGGGCAACAGGCCCTCCAGGCGGTCGATGAGCCGATGGGCCCGCTCCACCAGGCCCGACAAGTCTTGTTCCAGGGACATCAGGACAGTTTAGCCACAGCCCCCGAGAGAGCGATGGCTCTTTCGTAGAGGGCCAGGTATGACCCTGCCGCCCGGTCCCAATCCAGCCTCTGCGCCATGGCACACGCCTGCACCCGGGCCCACTGCTCAGGCCTGGACCAGAGAAGACGGGCACGACGCAAGGCGGACTCAAGCGCGGCGAGCTCGAAACGGCAGAAGGCAAACCCGGTGGCCCGATCCTCGTCCAAGGCTTCCAGGGAGGCGTCACACACCGTGTCGGCAAGCCCGCCGACATGGTGGACCAGCGGCAGCGCGCCATAGGCCATCGCATAAAGCTGCGTCAATCCACAGGGCTCGAAGCGCGAGGGCACCAGGACCACATCGGCCGCAGCAAAGAGCCGGTGGGCCAGAGATTCGTCATGGGCCTTGATGAGGACAAGCTGGCCGGGATGCTCTGCGGCAGCCCGCTCAAATGCCCGCTCCAGAGCAGCATCCCCCCGGCCGAGCACCGCCAGCTGCGTCCCGGCCTGCAGCGCCTGGGGAAGCGCCTGCAGCAGCAGATCCAATCCCTTCTGCTCGGTCAAGCGGCTGACCACGGCCATCAGCATGACACTCGGGTCGGTCTTCAAGCCCTGTTGACGCTGCCAGTCGGCCTTGCATGCGGCCTTGCCGCCCAGATTGCCGGCGTCAAATCGATGCGGGATGAGGTGATCGCCGCTCGGGTGCCAGACCCGGTAATCCACGCCGTTGAGAATTCCTGCAACTCCGGCGGGGTGGGCGCGCAACACGCCATCAAGCCCGCAGCCCTGGTCGGGCCTCATCACCTCACGCGCATAGGTGGGACTGACGGTGCTCACGGCCTGGGCATGCGTCAGGCCGGCCTTCATGAACGACACCTGACCCCAGAACTCCAGGCCCTCAATGCCCCAGGCCGCCCGCGGCAATCCCAGATCCAGGAACGCCTGCGCCGGAAACAGTCCCTGATACGACAGGTTGTGCACCGTCATGACGCTGGCTGCCCGAACTCCCGCATGGGCCATGGCCGCAGGCGCGAGCCCTGCATGCCAGTCGTGGGCGTGCACCACATCAGGGCACCATTGGGGATCGGCGCCCTGAGCCAAGGCGCGGGCAGCCCAGCCCAAGGGAGCAAAGCGCCTGTGGTTGTCCGGCCATGCGACGCCATGGGAGTCGGCGTAGGGACCTCCACTGCGCTCGTACAGATCCGGGGCAACGATGAGATAGGCCGGCGCATCGCCCAGGGGCTTGAGCCGACCAGCCACCAGTGTCAGGGGCCGCGTCTGCCAGGGGCACGGCAGGCTCGCCACAGGCCTTTGGCCGGACAAGGCCGCGCGCATGGCGGGAAATCCGGGCAACAGCAATCGCGAAGGCGCTCCCCCGCGGGCCAGCGCATCCGGCAATGCGCCCACCACATCGGCCAGGCCGCCCGTCTTGACCAGCGGCGCAACCTCGGCTGCAACTTGCAGGATCTTCAATCGCCGGCCTCAGGCCCCATCGGCAAGTCGAGCTTGCCTGACCTCAAGTCGCTCCAGCATGGCGCGGGTCACCAGAACCACGCCGCTTTCGGTGCGCTCGAAGCGCCGGGCGTCGAGGTCCGGATCCTCGCCGATGACCATCCCCTCGGCAATCGTGCACCCACGATCGATGACCACCCGCTTGAGGCGGCAGCGCGAGCCCACGACCACGCCCGGCAGGATCACCGCCTGGTCGATGAAACAGAAAGAATGAACACGGACTTCGGAAAAGAGAATCGAATTGGAAACATGCGAGCCGCTGACGATGCAGCCGCCGCTGACCATGGTGTTGACCGTCATCCCGTGCATGCCGGTGCGATCGGGGATGAACTTGGCCGGTGGCAGTTGCCTCTGCGAGGTCCAGATCGGCCAGTTGGTGTCGTAGATGTCGAGTTCCGGGGTGATCGAGGCGAGATCCAGGTTGGCCGCCCAGAACGCATCGATCGTGCCGACATCACGCCAGTAATGGAGCTCGCCGTTGGCGATGCAGGACATCGAGAAGGGGTGTGCAAAGGCATGACCCTGGGCAACCACCCGGGGGATGACGTTCTTGCCGAAGTCGTGCTCGGAATTCGGGTCGGCAAGATCATCGTCGAGCAGGCGGTAGAGGTAGTCCGCGTCGAAGACATAGATCCCCATGCTGCACAAGGACACCTCGGCCCGGCCGGGTATGCCCGGTGGGTCGGCCGGCTTTTCGACGAAGCTGGTGATCCCCCGCTGCTCGTCGACAGCCATCACGCCAAAGGAATGCGCCTGGCTGCGCGCCACCTCGATGCAGCCGACCGTGCACGGTCGGCCACTGGCGGCATGGTCACGCAACATCACCGAATAGTCCATCTTGTAGATGTGATCGCCGGCCAGAACCACGACATAGGTCGGGTTGGCGCTTCGGATGATGTCCAGGTTCTGGTAGACCGCATCAGCGGTTCCGCGATACCAGTGCTCCTCATCGACGCGCTGCTGCGCGGGCATGAGGTCCACCATCTCATTGAGCTCGGCTCTGAGGAAACTCCATCCTCTCTGCAGATGTCGAAGCAGCGAGTGGGATTTGTACTGAGTGATCACGCCAATGCGGCGTATCCCGGAGTTGACGCAGTTGCTCAAGGCAAAGTCGATGATGCGGAACTTGCCCCCGAAGTAGACCGCCGGCTTGGCCCGGCCATCGGTGAGCTGCTTCAGGCGGGAGCCGCGCCCGCCAGCCAAAACCAGGGCAATGGTGCGCCGGGCCAGCATGTGGGGCTGCAGGGATTGCTCAACCTGGCGCGGGTCGGCGCTGGGCCTGGATGCATTCATGGCGGATGTCCTTCAGTGCCGGGTCCCGATGGGCTGAGGGCTCGGGCCTCTGGGATCAGCCCTCAGGCCCCGATTCTGCGGCCTCGCCGCTCGCCAAGCCACAGTACCTGAGCATCGGGCCGGCCCACCTAGCGCTGCAGCGGCACCACCAGGCCCTCCTCCTCAAGCACCGCATAGACGCGGTCCTGGCCGGGCGGCTGCAGTTGCAGGCCGGTGAAGGCCCCAAAAGCCGGCAGCACGCCAACCCGAGGGCCCATCCGAAAGCAAGGCAGCCGCAGGCTCAAGCTTGCCTGCTCCCGCAGCCGAACTCCAGGATGGAGATGCCCCGCCAGGGCATAGGCGCCTGCCACCGGCTCGGGCTCGTGAACCAGAGCCCAGGGCCCGCGCCGCAGCGGGCCCGCATGCACCTCGATGTCCAACCGGGCCGGCGGGTCGCCCGCGTGGCGGTCGTGGTTTCCCCGAACCAGGTGCACCACGAGCGCAGGATGGCGGCTGCGCCAATCGAGCAAAGCCTGCACTGCCTCCGGCTCCTGGGACCACGGCCCGTGCAGCAGATCCCCCAGGAAAACCAACTCGATCGCCTGGGTGGCGGCCAGCAGCGCATCCAATCGGGCAACCATGGCCAGCTCGGCGGCTGCGGGGACCGGCAGACCATGCCGGCGGAAAGTGTGCCCCTTGCCGAAGTGCGCATCGGCCACGAGAAGCAGCCGGTCCACGGGATCAAAGGCCGCCCGCTGCGGCCACAACTCCAGAACTCGACCGTGCGGGCCCTGATGGCGAACTGGGCCCACCACCCTAGGCGGTCAGCAGGGCCAGCGTGGCCTCGATGTGTTCGGTGGGGCTGCGCCTGAAGCCCGAGCGGGCGAAGCGCTGCAGCCGGCCCAAAGCCATTGAGGTCAAGGCCAAGGCCCGAATCTGAGCGTCCACCGTGGCTGTGGCAGAGCCCGCCAATGCCTTGGACTCGCGCAGGCTCTGCCGCAACTGCGCCTCAAGCTTGTCGAACAACTGCACCATGCGGGCGGACAGCCGCTCATGCTCAAGGATCAGGGCTTCGCCCACCATCACTCGCGTCATGCCCGGGTTGCGCTCCGCGAACTGGAGGAGCACCAGCACGACCCGCCTGGCATGCTCCGCCCCGTCGCCTGGCCCTTGAGTGATCTGATTGAACATCGCAAAGAGGCTGGACTCGATGAAGTCGATGAGCCCCTCGAACATCTGCGCCTTGCTGGCGAAGTGCCGATACAGCGCGGCTTCGCTGACCTGGAGCCGGGCAGCCAGGGCCGCCGTGGTCACGCGCTCGGAGCCGGGCTGCTCGAGCATGGCGGCCAAGGCCTGCAGGATCTGGATCCGCCGCTCCCCGGGGCGCGGGCGCTTGCGGCGGCCAACCGACTCATCCTCAGCGTGGGATTGCGCCGACTCGGAGGATGTCGATGGGCTGGGCGGCGGCGTCATGGCGGGCTGGGCGAGGCGATGCGCTGATTCTGTCACAGGCCACCCAGCCGCCTGATGCGACGGTCGACATACGCCGGACGGGCTCGAAGCCGCCTCTCCAGCGCGCTGCCTGGCTGGACTCCGGCCTTGGCCCACCGCTGCATCCAGACGGTTCGCCAGCCTGCAGAGCGCGCCGACTTCTGGTGCTCCAGAGTGTCCTCCACCAGCACACAGCGCCTGGGGTTGATCTTCAGGCGCGCCGGCAGATGCAGGAACAGCCGGCGGTCCGGCTTGGGGCGCCATTGCCCGAACATGCGCATCGACTCGATCGGGATCAGCGCATCGAAGCAGGACTCGATCCCCAGGGCACGCAGAACCCGGCGCGCATAGGCCTCGGGGGCGTTGGTCAGCAGCAGGCGCATGCCCGCAAGCCTGCGCAGGTGCGCAATGTCGCGCGCATGCCCACGAACACGGGCTTCGAGCCCGGCGAAACGGTGAGTCTCCTGCAGAAAGTGCCGAGGCCTGACCTGATGGTGGCGCATCAACCCCAGCAGGGTGGACCCGTATTGATGCCAATACCGGACCCGCAAGGCGTCCGCCTCCGGGGCAGGCAACCCAAGGCAGCGGCCGATGTAATCGGTCATTGCGGCATTCATCTCCGGAAACACGGCAGATCCCGCATCGTGCAGCGTGTTGTCCAGATCGAAGAACCACACGGTGCGCGCGCCTGTGGAGGTCCAGGCCACGACCGGGCTCAGTGCGAACGGATCATGGTGCCGAAGGCCTGGTCCGTGAGGATCTCCAGCAGCAGCACATGCGGAATGCGGCCGTCGATGATGTGGACGGAGTGCACTCCGCACTTGGCCGCATCGATGGCGCCTTCGATCTTGGGGATCATGCCGCCGCTGATGGTGCCGTCGTCGATCAACTCGTCGATCTGACGGGCCGTGAGGTCGGTCAGCAGCGCGCCCTGCTTGTCGAGCACACCTTTGATGTTGGT
>CAYYYC010000036.1:8960-13358 GCA_964475695.1 uncultured Rubrivivax sp. | reverse complement strand
CCAGGTTGGCGGTGTAGGCGTAGGGCAGGGCGCCCTTGAGCTTCATCCAGTGCAGTGCGGCGGAGGTGTCCAGGCCACCAGAGAAGGCGATGCCGACCTTCTGGCCGGCAGGAAGGGTTTGCAGGATATTGGGCATGGCAGGCAGGGCGATGGGCGTCTTCGACCGCCTGGGTGGCGGCGCAGACCGGGCGGGCTCGTCAATCGTTAACCCCATATTGTCGCTCCGCCGCCTGAGGGTATACCGAAGGCCGTCGGCGCCGCTTCCGCGGCGCACTCCGCTCATCCGCCTGCCATGACCGAACCCGCTGTCGCATCGACGCCGTCCAACCCGAGGACGGCCCATTGGGCCCATTGGCCCAAGCGCTTCCCCAAGTCGGTGACCATTCCCGACACCCCACTGTGGTTCAACCTGGAAGTGTCGGCGGCGCGGTATCCGCGAAAGGCGGCCTCGGTTTTCCTGGGTCGGGCCATGGACTATGCGGAACTGCACAGGCAATCCCTGGCTCTGGCCGGCTGGCTCGTGGCCCGAGGGCTGCAGCCGGGTGAACGCGTGGCCCTGTTCATGCAGAACTGTCCTCAGTTCCATGTGGCTTTTTACGGCGTGCAGGCCGCCGGCGGCGTCGTGGTGCCGGTCAATCCAATGAATCGGGCCGACGAATTCGGGCACTACATCACCGATCCCGAGACTCGTGTCGTGATTGCCGCGGCCGATCTTGCGGATGTGGTGCAGGCCGCCCAACAGGCTTTGCCCGAGGAGCGGCGCGCGCCCGACCTGCTTCTGGTCCACTATGCGGATGCTCTGCCGCGCCAGTGCCCCGACGGGCTGGGTGTGCCGCCGGCACTGTGGCAGGCCCTCAACGCGAATCATCCGCAGCCGCCCGCGGTGCCTGGCGTGGCGGTGTGGTCGTGGCCAAAGGCGCTTGCCCACGAGCCCTTGGCGCGCCCGGTTCCCCGAACGGCCGACGATCTGGCGCTGCTGCCCTACACCTCGGGCACCACGGGCTTGCCCAAGGGCTGCATGCACAGCCACCGCACACTCATGGCCAATGTCGTGGGCACCTGGATGCATCCTTCGGCCGACACGGTCTCGCTCACCGTGGTGCCGATGTTCCACATCACGGGGATGCTCTACGGTGTGCTCAACCCGATCTACAACGCGGCCACTCAGATCATCATGCCGCGCTGGGACCGGGAACTGGCCGGCCGGCTGATTGCCCATCATCGCGTCACAGCCTGGGTCTGCATTCCCACAATGATCATCGACCTGTTCGCCAGCCCCAACTACCGCAGCTTTGACCTTTCGAGCCTGGTTTATCTGGCCGGTGGGGGCGCCGCGATGCCTGAGGCGGTGGCGCAAAGGCTGCTTGATGAGTTTGGCGTTGCATTCGCCGAGGGTTATGGACTGACTGAGACGGCCGCACCGAGCCACTCAAATCCCCCGGATCGCCCCAAGCTGCAATGCCTGGGTGTGCCGATCACGGGCGTGGATTCGCGCATCGTCGATCCGCAGACGCTCGAGGAAGTGCCGGTCGGCGAAATCGGAGAAATCGTGACTCATGGCCCGATGGTCTTTCACGGCTATTGGAAGCACCCGCAGGCCACGGCCGAGGCCTTCATCGAGATCGAAGGCAAGCGCTTCTTTCGGACAGGTGATCTGGGCAGGCGCGACGAAGAGGGCTATTTCTTCATCACCGATCGCCTCAAGCGGATGATCAATGCCAGCGGCTTCAAGGTTTGGCCCAGCGAAGTGGAGTTGCTGCTCTACAAGTGCCCCTGGGTTCAGGAGGCTTGCGTCATCGCTGCCCGAGACGATTACCGTGGCGAGACGGTCAAGGCGGTGGTCGTTCTCACGGCACAGGCCCGTGGCCAGGTGGATGAACAGCAGATCATCGACTGGGCTCGCGGGCACATGGCGGCCTACAAGGCGCCTCGCCGCGTGCAATTCGTGGAGGCGCTGCCCAAGAGCGGCTCCGGCAAGGTCTTGTGGAGACTGCTCCAGGAGCAGGAGGACCGGGGTCCCTGAGGGCTTTGGCTGAGCCGCCGCTTCGGCGTTTCAGCGTAAGCTCCACCCTTTTGCGGCCGAGGGGCCCGCCAGGCAATCTGGCGTGGAGCCGTCGGCTGTCCCATGGTTTTCAAACGACGCACAGCAAAGAAATGGCGAAATTGATTCGACGCGTGGGCAACCACCTTCATCTCCTGCCCGCTGCCCTTGTGGCAGGCGCTCTGGGGGGCGCTCCCCTGGCTCTTGGCTCGGGCTCGTCCGCGGTGGTGGCGCAGGCCACCCCTGCACCCAATCGCGCCACATCACCATCGCCATCCGCGCAGCAAAGCCGCCCGGGCACTGCGGCGGCTGCGGTGGCCGGTGCGCCGACCACGGCTCCCGCCAAGGCATTACTCACCCGGGAGGAACTGCGCGCCTGCCTGACGCGCAACGATCAGCTCAGGGTGCGCTCGACCGAGGCCGACAACCTGACTGTGGCCATGAACGCCGAACGAGCGGAAATCGAGAGACTGGTTGAGACCGTGCGTGCCGAGCGTCGCACGCTCGACGAGCGGGAGGCGGAGCTGAAGGCCTTCGAGCCCAAGATCATGGACTTCCGCAAGCGCCTGGAGGCCTACAACACGCGGGTCGAGCAGCTCGCAGCCCGCGAGGGGCTCACGCCGACGGAGCTGCGCGAGCTCAGGGAGTTGCGCGCCCAACAGCCGGCACTGGTTGAGGAGCAGAAGACGCTGAGCACGGAGCGTGAGCGTCTGGTCGGCGCCTATGAGGGCATCTTCAAGCCCTTCGTCGCCAGAGGCAAGGATGCGGCGGAGCGGATCCAGGGTTGGAATCAGCGCATGGCCAAGCACAACCAGGATGTCAAGGATCTGACACAAGCCTCTGCGCTTTGGCAGCGGGAATGTGCCGACCGGCCCTATCGCGAGGATGACGAAAAGGCCATCCGCGAGGGCAAATGAGTGCTGATGCCCTCATGGACGCGATGCTTGCCGACAACCCGCTCCTGCAGCCCTGGGATGCGCCTCACGGTTTGCCTCCGTTCGAGCGGATCAGGGCAGAGCACTTCGAGCCGGCTTTCGAGCAGGCCATGCGCGCTCACAGGGCCGAGCTAGACGCCATTGCAGACAACCCTGAGCCGGCGAGCCTGGAAAACACGGTGGCCGCATTCGATGCCAGCGGGCGTCTGCTCGCGCGGATCGAGGGCGTGTTCCACAACCTGTGCGCCTCCGAGACCTCGCCCGAGTTGCAGGCCGTCCAGCGGCGGCTGGCCCAGCCGCTTGCAGCGCACAACAACGCCGTCTACATGCACGGGGCTCTTTTTTCAAGGATCCGGTCACTGCATGAGCGGCGTCAGGAGCTTGGGCTTGATGGGCAGGAATTGCGGGTGCTGGAAAGAATCCACCTGGATTTCGTGAGGGCCGGCGCGAGTCTTTCGGAGAAGAATCAGTCGCGGTACGCGGAAGTGATGGAGCGGCTGGCCGAGCTGCAAACCCGCTTTGCCCAGAATGTGCTGGCCGATGAGTCGGGCTATGTGCTGCCCCTGCAGGCTGAAGCAGACCTGGCCGGCTTGCCACCGTTTCTCAGAGACGCTGCGGCCGACGCGGCGCGCGTCAGGGGCCTCTCCGGGCACGTGATCACGCTTTCCCGGTCTCTGATCGTCCCCTTCCTGAGCTTCAGCCACCGTCGCGACCTGCGCGAGCAGGCGTGGCGCGCCTGGACTTCCCGCGGCGAGAACCCTGGGCGAACCGACAACAGGCCGATCGTTCGCGAGATCCTGGCCCTGCGCGGCGAGCAGGCGCGTCTGCAGGGGTGCCATTGCTACGCCGACCATGCCCTGAAGGACACGATGGCCCAAAGCCAGACCGCTGTGATGGGATTGCTCGGCGACGTCTGGAGCCGTGCCGTGCCGGCACTGGAAGCAGAGCGTGCACAACTCCAGGCGGCCCAAGCCGCCTGCGGGCAGGTCGGCCCGATCGAGCCTTGGGATTGGCGTTTCTGGGCGGAGAAAGTTCGTCAGGGGGCCTACGCCATCGATGATGAGCAGGTCAAGCCCTACTTCTCGCTCGATCGGATGGTTGAGGCGGCCTTCGACTGTGCGTGGCGTCTCTTCGGCATCCGCATGAGGCTGCGCACCGATCTGGTCCTCTACCACCCCGACGTCAAGGCCTATGAGGTCATCCGGCAAGACGGTTCTCCCGTAGGACTCTTCCTTCACGACAACTTCGCGCGGCCGAGCAAGCGAAGCGGCGCTTGGATGAGCGCCTACCGGCTGCAGTCCGGTCTGCCCGGGCCCGACGGCCGCGGCGAGACACTGCCCATCATCGTCGACGACAACAACCTCACCAAGGCTGCGCCCGGGCACCCGCTTCTAGTTGGCCAGCAAGCGATTGAGCCACTGG
>CAYYYC010000036.1:0-8950 GCA_964475695.1 uncultured Rubrivivax sp. | reverse complement strand
CGACCCTGTTGAGCTTTGACGATGTGCGTACGCTGTTTCATGAGTTCGGGCATGCGCTCCACGGTCTGCTGTCCGAGGTGCGCTTCGAGCGGCTTTCCGGCACGCAGGTGCTGCGCGACTTTGTCGAGCTGCCCTCGCAGCTCATGGAGCACTGGATGAGCCAGCCTCAGGTTCTGCGGCAGCATGCACGGCATGTGCACACAGCAGAGCCGATCCCCGAGGTGCTGATTGAAAAGCTTCTGGCGGCCCGCAATTTCGGACAAGGTTACGAGACGGTGCGCTACACCGCCAGCGCCTTGACGGACATGGCGGTGCACAGCCTTGGCGCCGATGAATTGCCCGACGACGTGGTGGAATTCGAGCGCAAAGTCCTGCAGCGCCACGGCTTGCCGGATGGGGTCGGGCTGAACCATCGCTACACCCACTTCCAGCACCTCTTTTCGGGGTCCTCTTACGCTGCGGGCTACTATGTCTATCTGTGGGCGCAGGTGCTGGACTGCGACGCCTTCGAGGCCTTCGAGGAGGCTGGGGACATCTTCGATCCCTCTGTTTCAACGCGATTGCTGGAGTGCATCTATTCCAGCGGCAATCGGATCGAGCCCGGACAGGCCTTCCGGCAATTCCGCGGCCGTGATGCCCGTGTCGAGCCGATGCTGCGCGACCGTGGGCTGCTTCCTTCAGGAGATTCCGATGTTTCGAACCGCGATCGCAGGCAGCCTGCCCAAGCCGGCTTGGCTGGCTGAGACCCACAAGTTGTGGCCGCAGTGGCGGGCCCAGGGCGCTGACCTGGCGCAGGCCAAGCTCGACGCCACCCGCCTTTGGATCAAGGCGCAGGAGGACGCGGGGCTGGCGGTGATCGGGGATGGGGAACAGTCCCGGCAACACTTCGTGCACGGGTTCCTGGAGCAGGTCGAAGGGATCGATTTCGAGCACAAGGTCGAAATGGGCATCCGAAACGATCGCTACAAGGCGATGGTCCCGCAGGTCGTGACCGCGCTGCGGCTCAAGGGGCGGGTCCATGAGGCTGAAGCCCGTTTTCTTCGGGCCAACACCGGCCGGCTGACCAAGTTCACCCTGCCCGGGCCGATGACGATCGTCGACACGGTGGCCGACCGGCACTATGGCGACCGTGTCGAGCTGGCGATGGCCTTTGCCGAACTGCTCAACCAGGAAGCATTGGCCCTTGAGGCCGATGGGATCGACATCATCCAGTTCGATGAGCCGGCGTTCAATGTCTACATGGCCGAAGCTGCCGATTGGGGGGTTCGCGCCCTGGAGCGTGCGGCGCAGGGGCTGCGCTGCAAGACGGCGGTCCACATCTGTTATGGCTACGGCATCCAGGCCAACATCGACTGGAAGAAGGGACTTGGGCACGAGTGGCGCCAGTACGAGCAGGTCTTCCCGGCGCTGGCCGCCAGTTCGATCGATCAGGTCAGCCTGGAGTGCATCCACTCCCATGTGCCGCCGGAGCTCATGGCGCTGCTCAAGGGCAAGGATGTCATGGTGGGCGTGATCGATGTGGCCAGCGACAGCGTGGAGACTGCGGAGGAGGTGGCCCAGGCCATCGGTACCGCGTTGCGCCATGTCCCGCGGGATCGACTGATCGCCTGCACCAACTGCGGCATGGCTCCAATGGCGCGCGAAGTGGCCGAAGCCAAGCTGCGCGCCCTGGCTCAAGGAGCGAGTCTGGCCGCCAGCCGCGAGTTCCCCTAGAAGGGCGCCTGACTGTCCCAGCGTTGCGTTCGCCCGCTGCTCGGGTGGGCAAATTCCAGCGCGCAGGCATGCAGCATCAGTCGTGGACCGGGTCGGGCTTCGGGCAGTGTCCCGTAGAACGAGTCTCCGATGATTGGGTGGCCGATCGCGCTGAGGTGCACGCGCAACTGGTGCGAGCGACCGGTCAAGGGGGCGAGGCTCAGGCGCGAAATTCCCGCCTCACGGCCAAGAACCGAGTAGTCCGTCCTGGCCGGCTTGCCTGCAAGACCGTCGACGATCTGACGCGGCCGGCGAGGCCAGTCGGCGCGAAGCGCAAGCTCGATCCGGCCCAATCTCGACGGCGGATGGCCCCAGACCAACGCTTCATAGGTCTTGCCCACGAGCCGCCGCTCGAACTGCAGGCCCAGTTGGGCCGCCGCCTGACGGGTTCGCGCAAAGGCCATCAGCCCTGAGGTTTCCATGTCCAGGCGGTGGACCACCCAGAGCGGACCGTGGCGCTGCTGCAGCCGCACCAGCGCGCTGTCCCGATGCTCGGCAAGTCGGCCTGGCACCGACAGCAGCCCGGACGGCTTGACCACCACGAGCAATGCCTCATCCTCGTGGACCACATTTGGCCAGTCTCCTGGCGGGCGGTAGGGGCGCCTCAGGGGGTCATCGGGCATCACCACTGTGGCAGTCTGAGGGTTGGGGTCATTCAGGCACCGCGGGCAAGGCGGGCGCGAGTCATTCACAATGCGGGTTGCCGCGGTTTGCTGCCGTTGGCAACCCGCGGGGCCTTGTGTCCCCCACCTTATCAGGCTCGTCATCGCCGGGACATCGCTGTCCGTCTTGGTGAAGGCAGTCCGCGCCCCGCTTGGCTGACCGCCGAGCCGCCCGAACATGATTCCTTCCCGATCCCTGAAGGCCACTGCTTTGTGGGCCTCCCTCTGTGGACTCAGCGCGCCGTTGCACGCCCAACCGGCCTCCGATGCCCCTGCCCAGACGGCGCCGGTCAGCCCGCGCACCGACGCCCCATCGGCAATCCAAAGGGTGGACATCACGGGCGGGCGGCCTTCCGACCAACAGGAGCGGCGCAACGCCACCGCTTCCAAGATCGTGATCGGCCGCGAGGAGATCCAGAAGTTCGGCGATGCCAACACGCTGGAGATCCTGCGCCGTCTGCCGGGCATCACAATGCCCGGGGCGCCCGGAAGGGGCGGTCCTCCGCGCATGCGGGGCCTTGGCGCGGGATACACCCAGATCCTCATGGACGGCGAGCGCGTCCCGCCGGGGTTTTCCTTGGAGAACGTGGCCCCGGACCAGATCGAGCGCATTGAGATCCTGCGCGCACCGACAGCCGAAACCGGGGCCAGGGCCATCGGCGGGACGATCAACATCGTCATGCGCGAGGGTTTTCGGCGGCGGTTGAACGACCTTCGCCTGGGCTTGGGCTACGAGCGCGGGCAATGGCAGCCGGGCGTGTCCTGGACCCGCAACGACACCGTCGGGTCGAGCTGGATCTACAACCTCACGGCCACGGCTTTCAAGCGCGACACCGACGACCGCAGCCTGGCTCAGACCGAGACCGTGGATCTGTCCAGCGGGCAACTCCTGCTGTCCCAGCAGGAGCAGTCGCGCGCCCTGGGCAAGCGTCAGGGCTTCAATGTCAATGGCCGGCTTCAGTGGAGAGGCCAGGCCGGCGACTCCGCCCTGATCATGCCGATGTTCATCCACTCCACCGGCACGACGGTCCGCAGCAGCGAGCTTTCCCAGTCGGCGGGATCGATCCCTGCCCCCTATGCCTCCAGCCAGTCCGATGGCAGTGGAACCTTCCAGTTGGCGCGTGTGGCGGCCAACTGGAATCTGCGGTTGGGCGACACGCGAACCGAGTGGCGGGCCAGCGCCAACCGCAATCGATTCGACAACGAGAGCCTGCGCCGGGAACTGTCGGTCAACGGCAGCACGGTTCGACTGCTCGACGATGAGGCTTCCGTCACCGACCGCGGAGCATCGTTGAACCTCAAGGCCACCCGACTGCTGGAGAACCAGCACAGCATCGTCGGCGGCCTGGAGGTTGAAAGCAACCAGCGCGATGAGCGCAGGACATCTCTCCAGAATGGAGTCGCGCTGCTGGCCAACTTCGGAGAAAACGTCTCGGCGCGCTCGCAGAGACTCGCTGCCTACGCACAAGACGAATGGTCCTTCAACGCCCAGTGGTCGGCCTACGCCGGTTTGCGCTGGGAGGGAATCACCACAACGGGCGACAGCGGGCAGGGCCAAAGCCGCAACCGCAGCAGTGTATGGACACCCTTGCTGCACACGGTCTGGAAGTTCGACCCCAAGAGCCGAGACCAGATTCGGGTCAGCCTGACGCGCAGCTACAAATCACCCACGCTTCAGAACCTCATCGCGCGGCCTTCTCTCAACACCAGGCTGCCCCCGCCGCTGGCCAACTCGCCGACGCAGTCTGATCGAGCCGGCAATCCCGCCTTGCAGCCCGAGTTGGCCACGGGCATCGACGTGGCCATCGAGCGCTACCTGAGCAATGGCGGCATCCTCAGCGCCAATGTGTTCCACCGCGAGCTCAAGGATTACATCCGCAGCGTCACGGCGCTGGAGTCGGTGCCATGGTCGACACTGCCGCGTTGGGTCACGCGTCCGCAGAATGTGGGCGGGGCCTACACCCAGGGCATCGAGCTGGAAGCGAAGTTCCGTCTTACCGATCTGATCGCGTCGGCACCGCGCATTGATGTGCGCAGCAATCTGAGCATCTTCAATTCCAAGGTCGATGCGGTGCCGGGCCCCAATGCGCGCCTGGACGAGCAGCCTCGAGGCACGCTGAACTTCGGTGGCGACTATCGGGTGCCAGGGCTGCCCCTGACCCTGGGCGCCAGCGTCAACCTCACCCCGGGCTACGAGACCCGCGTCGCGCAGGACCAGTTCCGAGAGGTTGGCCTCAAGCGGGTTTGGGACGCCTACGCCACCGTCAACCTCAACCCCAACACGCTCCTGAGATTGACCGCCAGCAACTTCATCGTGCGGGACTATCTCACCGGCAGCGTGGTGGTGACCGAGACCCTGCGCGAGAGTGGCCGATTCGTGGAGCGCACTCCGATGAACCTTCGGGTCGGGCTGGAGTTCAAGCTCTGAAGTCGGCTGCGCCGACTGGAGCCTGAGGCCATGCTTTCCTTTTTCGAGCGGCGACTCGATCCCTACCCGCCCGGCGAGCCGGCCACGCCGCCGGGGCGCTTTTCCGCGTTTCTTTGGGCGGCCACCCAGGGGATGCGCCCGTTGATCCTGGGGATGACCGTTTGCACGGTGGTCATTGGTGCCTTTGAGGCGCTGCTTTTCGCCATGTTGGGCAGCGTGGTGGATTGGCTGACCCAAACCCCCATGGATCGCCTGTGGTCCGAGCAGCGCCATCACCTTCTGTTGTTGGCCAGCATCCTTTTCGCCAGCCCTCTGGTGGTGCTTCTGCAGACGCTGATCAAGCATCAGGCGCTGGCGGGCAACTTCCCGATGCGACTTCGCTGGGTCTTTCACCGCCACATGCTGGGCCAAAGTCTGGCCTTCTACCAGGATGAATTCGCCGGCCGCGTGGCCACAAAGGTGATGCAGACCGCTCTGGCGGTCAGGGATGTGTGGATGATCGTGGCTGACATCCTTGTGTTCGTCGGCATCTACTTCATCACCATGATCGCCGTGGTGGGCTCATTCGACGCCTGGGTCCTTCTGCCGTTTCTGGGCTGGCTTTTCCTCTACAGCCTGGCACTCGTCTGGTTTGTTCCTCGCCTGGGCCGGGTGGCACGTGAGCAGGCCGATGCCCGCTCGCTGATGGTGGGTCGCATCACCGACGCCTACACCAACATCGCCACGGTCAAGCTTTTCAGCCACGGCCGGCGCGAGTCGGCTTATGCCAAGAGCGCGATGCAGGAGTTCATGGGTTCTGTTCATGCCCAGATGCGGCTGATCACTGGGGTCGAGATCACCAACCACGTCTTGAGCATGTCGCTGATCGGCAGCACGGCCGGGGTGACGATGTGGCTTTGGACCCAGGGTCAAGTGGGCGTCGGCGCCGTGGCGGCAGCCACCGCCATGGCGCTGCGGCTCAACGGCATTTCCCACTGGATCATGTGGGAGTTTGCGGCATTGTTCGAGCACATCGGCACGGTGCAGGATGGCATCACCACGCTCAGCCGCGCACCCACCGTGGTCGACGACGCCCAGGCGCTTGCGCTGAAGGTCACCCGAGGGGGAATCGAGTTCGACAATGTGGACTTCACCTACGGGTCGGCTGTCGACTCCGCGCCCGTGCTGGAGCAGCTGCGGCTGACGATCCGGCCCGGAGAGAAGATCGGGCTCGTAGGCCGCTCCAGGGCCGGCAAGAGCACGATCATCAACCTGCTGCTGCGCTTCTATGACGTGCGTCGAGGCCGTGTTCTGATCGACGGTCAGGATGTGCGCAGTGTGACCCAGGACAGCCTGCGCGCGCAGATCGGCATGGTGACCCAGGACACTTCGCTGCTGCACCGCTCTGTGCGCGAAAACATCCTCTACGGACGCCCCGAGGCGGACGACGCCGCCATGGAGTCGGCGGCTCGCCGCGCCCAGGCGCATGACTTCATCCTCGGCCTGACCGATCCCAAGGGCCGCGTGGGTTATGACGCCCATGTGGGTGAGCGCGGCGTCAAGCTTTCCGGTGGTCAGCGCCAACGCATTGCGATCGCCCGGGTCATGCTCAAGGACGCCCCGATTCTGCTGCTCGATGAGGCCACAAGCGCCCTGGATTCAGAGGTCGAGGTGGCGATCCAGGACAGCCTGTACCGGCTGATGGAGGGCAAGACAGTGGTGGCCATCGCCCACCGGCTCTCCACGATCGCCGCCATGGACAGGCTCATCGTGTTGGACAAGGGCCGCATCGTGGAGGAGGGCAGCCACGCGCAGCTGCTGGCCCGCCATGGGCTTTATGCCCGGCTGTGGGCACACCAGAGCGGCGGTTTCCTCGGCGAACAGGCCTAGGAGGCGGCGAGGAGGGCAACGCCCAAGGCCATGGCTGCGGCGCCCGCCAGACGCAGCCCGTTGTCCCGCTCGGCCAGCAGACGGCCTCCCAGAACGGCGGCAAACAGCATCGAGACCTCTCGAGCCGGCGCCACATGGCCGACCGGGGCCATCGTGAAGGCCAGCAGCACCAGAACATAGGCCGCCGGACTGCAGACTGCCACGATCAGGGCTGGACGCCACTGAGTCCGCCAGACACCCAAGGCTCGTCCGCGATCCTTCCAGGCCAGGGGCATGAGCCAAGGCAGCCTCAGCACATTGGCCAGGTAGTCGTAGACCAGCGGGCTGAGCAGGGCCACCCGCATCGCATACCCGTCCAGCAGCGTGTAGGCCGCGATGGCCACCCCAGTCAGCGCCCCCCAGAACAGTCCGTTGCCCAGCCGAGCCCTTTCGGGCGTGCCCGGAGCCAGCGCGCGCCAGCCCGGCACACCGGCGATCAACCAGATGCCGGCGCTCATGGACAAAAGGCCAGCCAGGGCAGCAGCCCCCATGGCTTCGTCCAGCCACAGCCCCGCGCCGATGGCCGTCAGCAGTGGGCCGCTGCCGCGCGCCACCGGGTAGACCACAGTCAAGTCCGCGAGCCGGTAACCCTTGAGCAGGGCCAGGAAATACAGGACATGGATGAGTCCGCTCGCAGCCACCAGGGCCCAGTCGGCCCACTGCCATCTCGGCAGCTCCTGCGGTCCCCAAATCCACAAGACGGGTGACCACAGCACCGCGATCATCACCACCACCATCAGCACGAAGTGGTGGTCCCCGCCCGAGTGTTTGGCGGCCAAGTTCCAGCCTGCATGCAGCAGCGCGGCAACCAGGACAAGCGACAGGGCCAGGGTGGACACGCCCGGATTTTCGTTCAAGGACTCGACCGGGCGCGCCGCGTGTCTTGCCCCACCTCGGGCACCGATGTCAGGAAGGGCGGACAATCCGTTGATGGAAAAGCCCAAGGCCCTCACCGCCTACCGTCCCCACTGGGCCAAGCGTCTGGGCTGCGCGCCCTTCCTGCCCATGAGCCGGGCCGAAATGGAGCAACTGGGGTGGGATTCCTGTGACGTCATTGTGGTCACGGGCGACGCCTATGTGGACCACCCCAGCTTCGGCATGGCCGTCATTGGCCGCACTCTGGAGGCGCAGGGGTTTCGCGTCGGAATCATCGCCCAGCCCGACTGGAACAGTGCCGAGCCGTTCAAGGTGCTGGGCCGGCCGAACCTGTATTTCGGCGTGGCCGCGGGCAACATGGACTCCCTCATCAACCACTACACGGCGGACCGCAAGGTGCGCAATGACGATGCCTACACGCCAGGCGGCGTGGCGGGCAAGCGCCCGGATCGCGCCACGCTGGTCTACACCCAGCGGTGCAAGGAGGCCTACAAGGATGTGCCGATCATCATCGGCGGCATCGAGGCCAGCCTGCGTCGGATTGCACACTACGACTATTGGCAAGACAAGGTACGGCGCTCGATCCTGGTGGACAGCAAGGCCGATCTGCTGCTTTACGGCAACGCCGAGCGAGCCATCGTCGAAATCACCCACAGGCTGGCCCGACGTCAGTCGATCGAATCCATCACCGATGTGCGCGGCACTGCCTTCATGCGCAGGCCCGACGACCCTGCGCTGGATGGCTGGTTCGAGATCGATTCCACCGACGTCGATCGGCCCGGCAGGATCGATGCGCTGACCAACCCCTACCTGGGAATGGAGGAGGCTGCGCAGGCCAACGGTTCCACCTGCCAAGCCGCCGGCGATGGCGGGCAGTCGTCCGCCGGACAGCCGATCCGTCTGGTTCGTCGTCCCATGGCGAGGCCGGACGCTCGCGCCCTGGTGACCCCACGCGAACGGACCGTGATCCGCTTACCGGACTTTGAGCGCGTGAAGTCCGACCCGGTCCTCTACGCCCATGCCAGCCGCGTGCTCCATCTGGAGACCAATCCTGGCAATGCACGCGCGCTGGTTCAGCGCCATGGCCAGGATCATGCGGCCAGGGATGTGTGGATCAACCCGCCGCCGATCCCGTTGAGCACGGCCGAGATGGATCATGTCTTCGATCTGCCCTATGCGCGCAGTCCGCACCCGAGCTACGCCGATGAGAATGGAAGCCACGAGCACGGCACCAAGATCCCGGCCTGGGAGATGATCCGCTTCAGCGTCAACATCATGCGCGGCTGCTTTGGCGGCTGCACCTTCTGCTCCATCACCGAGCACG
>CAYYYC010000035.1:0-13570 GCA_964475695.1 uncultured Rubrivivax sp. | reverse complement strand
TCGAGGTGTCGGCATCCAGGCGAAAGTGCCAGAAGTTGCACTTCTCGTTCGTCAAAGCAGGGTCGACGGCTGCGTAATTGAGGAACAGCACTTCCTTGCCCGGGTTGCGCTCGTTGTAGCGGGCCAGAAACTCAATGATGGCCGTCGCAGGCCCGGTGCCGGTGCCCTGCGCCACATAGCGGACACCCTTGTCGATTGCCGCCTGCAGGACGCTGACGGTTTCCTGGGGGCTGAGCTTGTTGTCGAAGGGAAGGATCTCGAACTTCACGCCCGCCGGATTGCCCTTGCTGAACTGCTCAGCCAGGAACTGAAAGCCCTGCAGCTGGTTCTTCCCGGTTGCCGCCGTCAGGCCTGTGAGGGCATCGATCCAGGCGATCTTGACAGTCTGGCCCTTCTGGGCGTGTGCCATGCCCGCGCCAAAGGCGAGGCTCGCGGCCATCGAGACGGCCAAAGCGGTTCGTGTCAAACGGATCATCTTGGAATTCTCCTGTGTGAGTTCAGCCCAACGAGATATATTCAGCGCCCGAAAGGTACCGGAACAGGCAAAGCCCGGGCCTCAGGGTCTACCCGGAAAACCGACAAGACCCCCACGGACAACTCGGGATTTCATCAGCTCGGCATGCCTACACTTGGAGCATGGTCAAGCCCACAAATCCACCGCAGCCCATGCCCGATGGCGAAGAGGCCCGCTATCCCGTCCGCAAGCCGGCGGAGCAATGGCGACAAGAGCTCGGCGAGATCGAATACGCGGTGACTCGACTCGGTGCGACCGAGCGCGCGTTCAGCGGGCGCTTTTGGAACCACTGGGCAGCGGGCCATTACGACTGCGTCTGCTGCGGAGCTCGGCTGTTCAACGCCTCGACGAAGTTCGACGCGGGTTGCGGCTGGCCCAGCTACTGGGAACCCGCCGAGGGGCAGGCCATCGAGGAATTGCCGGACCACAGCCACGGCATGGTGCGTGTCGAGGTGCGATGCCGCCGTTGTGGCGCCCACTTGGGGCACCTGTTCGACGATGGCCCGGCGCCGACCGGCCTGCGCTACTGCATCAATTCGGCCTCCCTCGGCTTCGAGCCTGCGGCCGAAGACGACAAGGGAGCGGGCGGGACGAAGCGATGAAGCTGTTGCTCGATTTTCTCCCCATCGTCCTGTTCTTCGCCACCTTCAAGTGGGCAGAGGCCAATCCAGAGGTTGCAGCCGCATGGGCAAGCCAAAACCTGGGGCCGCTGGTCAGCGCAGGACAAGTCAGCCCTGCTCTGGCACCGCTGCTGCTGGCCACCGTCGTGGTCGTTGCCGCAAGCAGCGCCCAGGTGGCTTGGTCGCTGGCGCGCGGCAGGCGGGTGGACCCGCTGCTCTGGCTCAGCCTGGGCCTGGTGGTGGTGCTCGGCGCTGCCACGGTGTGGTTCCACAACGAAACCTTCATCAAGTGGAAGCCCACCGCGCTGTACGGCTTGATGGCCGCGGCCTTGGTGGCCGGCCCATGGATCTTCCAGCGCAACCTTCTGCGCGCAATGATGGGTCAGCAGATGAGGCTGCCGGATGCAGTGTGGGCTCAGCTCAACTGGGCTTGGGTGTCGTTCTTTGCGGCGATGGCGCTGCTCAACCTGTGGGTGGCTTACACCTTCGAGACGGCCACCTGGGTCAGCTTCAAGCTCTTTGGCGGGATCGGCCTGTTGCTGGCCTTCGCGCTTGCCCAGGGTGTCTGGGTTTCGCGGCACATTGAGCAGGACACACCGCCGAGCCCATGATGTCCCCTGCCGCACCCAAAGAACCCGTGGGCTGTGCAGCGATTGAGCAGGCCCTTCAACGCGCCTTGTCGCCGACCGTGCTTGAAGTGATCGATGAAAGCGCTTCGCACGCGGGCCACTCCGGGTCCCGAGAAGGCGGTCACTACAGAGTGAGAATCGTCAGCGCCGCGTTTGAGGGCAGAAGCAAGGTCGAGCGACACCGGCTTGTGTATGATGCCCTGAGAGAACTTTTTCCCCTGGGCATACACGCCCTGGCCCTCCAGGCCCACAGCCCTTCAGACCGAAACCCCCATCCATGAAAATGAAGCCGCTCCTGCTGGCAGCCCTGCTTGCCGTGCCCACCCTTTCCACCGCCCAGAATGTGGCCACGGTCAACGGCAAGCCCGTGCCCAAGTCCAGGGTTGAGGTCCTGATGCAGCAGGCCACGCGCGGCGGGCAACCCATGACCCCGGAGCTCGAAGCCAGGGTGCGGGAGGAGGTTGTCCTGCGGGAAATCTTCGCTCAGGAGGCCGAGAAGAAAGGCATTGGAGCCACCCCCGCCTACCGCAGCCAGATGGAGCTGTTGCGCCAGACATTGCTGATCCGGGAGTTGTTCGCCGACTTCCAGAGAAAGAACACCCCGGCCGATTCCGAACTGAAAGCCGAGTACGAAAAGTTCAAGGCCCAGTCCAAGGGCACTGAATATCGCGCCCGCCACATCCTGGTGGAAAAGGAGGAAGAGGCCAAGGCGCTGTCAACACAGCTCAAGGCCGGCGCCAGTTTCGAGGACTTGGCCAAGAAGAATTCCAAGGACCCGGGCTCTGCCCAAAGGGGCGGTGACCTGGACTTTGCCCGCCCCGAGTCCTATGTTCCCGAGTTCGGACAGGCCATGGCAAAGCTCAACAAGGGACAGACCAGCGAGCCTGTGCGTTCGCAGTTCGGATGGCACATCATCCGTCTGGACGACACCCGCGAGGCCCAGTTCCCCCCCTTTGAAGAGGTCCGCGATCGGATTGCCGAGCAGATGATGCAGGGACGGCTTCAGGCTTACCAGCAGAGCCTGCGCGAGAAGGCCAAGACGGATTTCAAGTTCTCTCCCTGATCCCATCCTCGGACAGGCGTCCGGCATCAATCACCAGACGGCGCTCGCAGCGCGAGGCGATTGTCTGGTCGTGCGTGACCATGACCAGTGTCGTTCCTTCATCCTGGTTCATGCGAAAGATCAGGTCCATGATCCGCTCCCCGGTGGCGAAGTCCAGGCTTCCGGTGGGCTCATCGGCCAAGAGCAACGCCGGCTTGACCACAAAAGCTCTGGCCAGGGCAACCCGCTGCTGCTCCCCGCCTGACAGCACCTTCGGGCGGTGTCCCGTCCGGGCCGAGAGCCCAACCCGCTCGAGCATTTCCATCGCCTCCTGCCGTGGCTTCGGGTGGCCCATCAGTTCCAAAGGCAGCATCACATTTTCCAGTGCCGTGAGGTGGGCCAGAAGCTGAAAACTCTGGAAGACGAACCCCATGCGCCGCGCCCGCAGGTCGGCACGCCGGTCCTCATCGAGCCCGACAAGGTCCTGGCCCTCGAACAGCACTCGTCCGCTGCTTGGGGTGTCAAGTCCCGCCATGATCGAAAGCAGCGTGCTCTTCCCTGACCCAGAAGCCCCCACGACCGCCACGGTCTGACGCGGCTTGAGCACAAAGCTGACGTCATCGAGTATCGTGAGATCGCCATCGGAATCCCGCACGCGTTTGCAAACGCGCTCCACCACCATCAAAGCTTCTGTCATGTCTGGCCGTATGGGTGCAACCGAAAGATTCAGCCGCAGAAAATCAATCGTTCACTTTAGCCTGATCCTGTGTTCCCTGGCGGGTCCGGGGCATGCATCCACTCCACCGGTGGTCCTGGTCGTGGGTGACAGCCTGTCGGCGGAGTACGGCATTCCCCGGGGCAGCGGATGGGTGGCGCTGCTCGAACGCCGACTCGAGCAAGAGCGGCGCACTGTGCGCGTGGTCAATGCCAGCATCAGCGGTGAGACGACCGCCGGTGGTCGCTCAAGGCTGCCGGGCCTGTTGCAGCAGAACCGGCCCAGGCTCGTGGTTCTGGAGTTGGGAGGCAATGATGCCCTCAGGGGTCTGCCGATCGCCAGCACCCGCGATAACCTGCTCGCCATGACCCAGGCAGCCCAGGCGGCCGGAGCCAAGGTGTTGCTGCTCGGCATGCAGGTTCCCCCCAACTATGGACAGGCCTATGGAAGCGCGTTCGCGTCGGTCTTTGGTGAGGTTGGCCGGCTGACCGGCTCGGCCGTGATTCCTTTCCTGCTCAAGGGGGTCGCGGATGGTGCCAGGGCGGCTGAACTCTTCCAACCGGACCGGATTCACCCCACGGTGGCCGCTCAGCCGATCATGCTTGAAAACGTCTGGCCTACCTTGACGCGACTGCTGCCCTGAATGCCCCAGTCGCAGGGGCTCTGAGCACAGTCAGCGCTGCTCCTGACGCTGCTTGTCCTGCCGGGGCCCAACATCCTGCCGATCGGGCCTGAGCGCTCGCTCATTGCCATGCCGGCGATCCGGCCGCGAAGGTTCGCGGGCGTCGCGAGGCGGCGACGCGGGCCCGGGCGAGGCCGCTCCATGACCCAGCGCGGCGGGCTGCCCAGGATTGCCGGGCTGCCGCCCGGCCGGGGGTGAGGGCCAGGTCAGCCTGTGCCCCGGACCATGTGACACAGGTGCCGGCGGCAAGGCCCTGTCCGGGCCCGCGAGGGGTGCGGGCATCGGTCGGTCGTGGGGCCAGTTCGGTCTCCACCCGGTGCGCGGGGGCGGCGTCTTCGAGCGCCAGACCACTCCGCCGCTGCCTCCCCAGGAACCGATGGCCGGCGCATAGACCGGCTTCCTGTGCGCATGCCCAGGCCACCAGACCCAACGGTTGCGCCACTGGAGCCACACCCCGTAATGGGAAGGCGCGAATCCCCAAGGCATGTCATCGATCCAGGTCCAACCCCAGGGCCTCACCCATGCCCAACGCCCATATCGAAAGGGCTCCCAGTCCACCCGCACCGCCGAGGGCATCCAGACCCATCCCATCTCCGGATGGGTGTCCCAGCGGCCATGACGATCCAGCGCGTCCAAGCCGGTGATCTCGGCGCCGACAGCGCTTTGAGGCACCGAGCCTGCCGGTTGCATCTGATCCCTCGCGGCAATCCAATCGGCCCAAGGATCCTGAGACGGCTCGATGGAGCGAAGGTTCAACACCGAGCCCGGCCCGCCAACCTCCAGCCTTTGGCCGGCTGCGAGGTCCAGGCGCGAATCGCCCACGACGACCTGAAGCCCTCCCCGCAGGGCCGACACCGCGCTGCTCGCAGTCACAGCCTGTCTGTCCAGCCGAATCAATCCCGAGCCAGAGGCCTTGACGCCGCACTCGTCGGTCTGCAGGTTCAACTCCTGAGCCCATTGCACCGTCTGCACCCGAGCCACGACACTGCCCTGAATGACACGCAGGGTCAAGGCCTCGTCATCAAGCCTGACCACTTCAAGCTCGGATCCCGCCGCGGCAAAGACATCGAGGCTGCCGAACTGGAGTTCCAGTCTCGAGTCGCGCTCCACCTGCATACGGTCACCGGAGCTGACCGGGCGATTGACGATGAGGCGAAACCACTGGCGCTCCTGGGGATCCCACACCTGGGCGCCACCGGAAAGCGCAGCCACCCTGCCCACCCGCGCGGCATCAGGGACCGGGTCGGCGTGGGCACTGCCAAGGCAAGAGAGAACGCCCCACAGGACGCAGACCCTCAGGCCCAGTCCAACCCTGCGAATGAACCTCTCCATGCGCTCCCCTTGCAGCCATGCCGCCAAGCCTTGGGGTGCGGCAAGCCCCAACTGGTCTAACGCGGCAGAGCGCCCGACCGATGACAGCCCGCGCCAAGGTCCCGCCGGGACCGGGCTTGGGGCTGCGCCTGAACTGGGCTCAATCATCATCGAGCCGGGTTGCCACGCCGGGAAAAAGGATATCGGTGAAGCCGAACTGGCTGAGGTCATGCATGCGCTGAGGGTAGAGAATCCCCAGGAGATGGTCTGTCTCATGCTGCACCACACGGGCGTGGAAACCATCCACCGTGCGATCGATCGGAGCGCCGAACTCGTCGAATCCCGTGTAGCGCACCCTGGACCAGCGCGGCACGATCCCGCGCAGGCCGGGAACGCTCAGACACCCTTCCCAACCCGGCGATTGGTCCTCCCCCAGCGCCCGGACCACCGGGTTGATGAGAACCGTGGGCGGAATGGGCGGCTCCTGGGGGTAGCGATCGACAACCCGCCCTGTGCCGAAGATGACCACCTGCAGGCTCACCCCGATCTGCGGAGCGGCCAGCCCAGCGCCATGGGCTGCATCCATCGTTTCGCGCATGTCCAGCAACAGGGCCAACAGTTCGGGTGTTGCAAACTGACGGACCGGTTGAGCCACTTGGCGCAATCGCGGGTCTCCCATGCGGAGGATCTCACGAACTGCCATCCAACCTCCCCGACCCTCTGTTCTGAGTCTCAATGTCGAAATGCGCCGCCTGCAGCAGCGCCCTCAGGCCAGTCTCGTCGAGAACGGGCACGCCAAGCTCCCGCGCCTTCTGGAGCTTGCCGCCGGCCTCCTGCCCTGCCACCACATAGTCTGTCTTGCGGGACACTGAGCCGGCGACCTTCCCGCCGGCAGACTCGACCAGCATCTTGGCCTGATCGCGGCTGAGCTCGGTCAGCGTGCCCGTCAGCACGATCGTCTTGCCCAGCAGCGGGCGCGATGTCGCACCGTGGACAGGCGTTCCGTCCTCCCAGGCGACGCCCAGGGCACGGAGCTCCTGGACGATCTGCCGATGGTGCGGCTGGTCGAAAAAGCAGCGGATGCTCGAAGCGACCACCGGGCCCACATCGGGAACCTCAAGCAGCTCCTGCAAAGGGGCTTCCATCAGCCGCTCGATACTGCCAAAGTGCAGCGCAAGGTCTCGGGCTGTGGCCTCGCCCACATGGCGAATGCCCAGCCCAAAAAGAAAGCGGGGCAGCGTGGTGCGTTTGCTGGTCTCAATCGAGCCCAACAGGTTTTGTGCGCTCTTGGGGCCCATTCGGTCCAGGGCGGAAAGTCTGTCGGGCGAAAGCCGGTAGAGCTCGGGCAGCGCGGAGACGAGTCCACTGTCCACCAGCTGATCCACGAGGCGTTCGCCCATGCCCTCGATATCCAGAGCCCGACGTCCCGCGTAGTGGAGCAGCGCATGCTTGCGCTGGGCCGGACAGTAGAGTCCCCCCGAGCACCGCCAATCCACTTCGCCGGGCTCACGCACGATGGGACTTGCGCAGGCCGGGCAGCGGCCCGCAAGGCGAGCGTGAATGTCCAGGGGAGGGCCGGCATCGGGCGCCCGCCGCTGCAGCACCACGCCAACGATTTCGGGAATCACGTCGCCGGCCCTGCGGACGATCACGGTGTCTCCCTCCCGGACATCCTTGCGGCGGGCCTCATCCTCGTTGTGCAGCGTGGCGTTGCTCACGGTTGTGCCGCCGACGAACACCGGCTCAAGTTTGGCCACCGGCGTCAGCTTGCCCGTGCGTCCGACCTGAATCTCGATGGCCCGAAGCACCGTCATCTGCTCCTGCGCAGGATACTTGTGTGCCACGGCCCATCGGGGCTCGCGTGTCACGAAGCCCAGACGCTCCTGCAGCGCACGCTCATCAACCTTGTAGACAACCCCATCGATCTCGAAAGGCAGGCTGTCGCGAAGTTCTTGGATCGAGTGGTGAAAGTCGACGAGCCCCTGCGCCCCGAAGACGACTCGGCGATGGTCGTCGACAGGAATTCCCCAAGCCAAGACTGCATCAAGCGTCGCGCTGTGGGTCGCAGGCATTCCAGTGTTGCCCTCCCCCCAGCCTTGGACCCGACCAAGTCCATAGGCAAAGAAGCTCAAGGGACGCCTGGCTGTTGCGGCCGGATCGAGTTGACGAACCGCGCCGGCAGCGGCATTTCTGGGATTGACAAAGGTCTTCTCGCCTCGGACACCCTCCGCGATGAGCCGGCGCTGCCGCTCATTGAGCGCCGCGAAGGCGGCTCGCCTGATGTAGACCTCGCCACGAATTTCCACCTCCTCGGGGATGGGCTGGGTCCCTGGGCGCAGTGACAGGGGAATCTCGCGGATCGTGCGGATGTTCTGTGTCACATCCTCGCCGGCCTGTCCGTCACCGCGGGTGGCCGCCTGGGCAAGAACGCCCTTCTCGTAGCGCAAGCTCACCGCCAAGCCGTCGAACTTGAGCTCACAGCAATACTGCAGTTCCGGATCCTGGGCCGAGAGGCCCAACTCGCGCCGAATGCGCGAGTCGAACTCACGCGCACCGGACTCGCTGGTGTCCGTCTCGGTGCGGATGCTGAGCATTGGCACCCGGTGCAGTACCGAGGCGAACGCCTCTAGAGGCCGGCCGAGAACCCTGCGGGTGGGCGAGTCATCCGACAGGAGCTCGGGGTGCTCCTGTTCCAGCCGCTGAAGCTCCTGGAAAAGCCGGTCGTACTCGGCGTCCGGCACCTCCGGGTCATCAAGCTCGTAATAGCGCCGGGCATGATGCTCAATCTGCCGCCGCAACTCCTGCGCTCGGGCGATGGATGCAGGATCGGCCATGGCTCAGCTGAAAAGGCGCCGCGCTGCCGCGCTGCCGGCTGGCAAACCTCTCTGCGACAGGGCGAGGTAGAGGCGCTGCAACTCCTGGTGGATCGCGGCGAACTGACTCAGCGTCACCTCCCGACCCGCATCATCGATCAAGGTTCCATCCAGATCTCGAGTCAGTGCGAAGGCAAGCCGTTGCCAATGCGCGAAAGGCTCGGCAGCCTCTTCGGTCTGCGCCACATCGAGCGAAAGGGTGCATTGCCTCACAGCGGCCCGATCCGGCTCTTCGGAGAGCGCGGCCTGAGGGTCGAAGGTCAGCATCACCATGGCAGGAGACTCGATGTCTTCTGCGGCAAGGATGACCTGCCCGGCCAGCGGGCCCGCCGTCATGCCGTGGCGGGCTGCGCACTGCTGGAGGTAGCCGACCGTCCAACTGGCCGCGCTGGCCTGCACATGCACCGCAAGCTGCGCATCATGTTCGCGGGCAAAGTCATCGAGCTCCCGCGCCCGGGCCACCTCTTCGGTCATGTTGGCAAAGTCCGCACTTGCCCCGATGGCTTCGGCGAAGTCCTGGACCTTCTGGACAAACTCGGAGTACTCGATCTCATTCAGAGGGCCTGAGCGATTGACCAACTGCACCGCTGCCTGAAGGGCGCTGTAGCGCTGTCCATGCAGCAGCGGCTCCCACTGCCCGCTGTGCACGCTCAGGCCTTCCAACAGCAGCGGCTTGGCCCCGGCCCGCCTCATGGCTTGCACAAGACCCAGGACCGAGTCACCCGTCAAGGGTGAGTCCAGGCCAATCTCGGCCACGGAGTCGATCAGGGGATCGATGGCTGCCTGCCTGCGCGGCGTGCGATCGACTGCGATGTTGGCGGGCGCCGCACCCGTGGCCTGGGGCTCCTGCGGCTGTGGATCCCCCTGCCATGGTGGCCGGGGCTGCAACTCCGGCTCGATGCGGGCGGAAACATCAACCGCCCTGCGAGGTCGAGCCCTGCGCAACTGCCAAAGCCCCTGGGCCACCAGCACGGCCATGACCAGCGCCGAGAGTGCCAGCAGCCCCTCGGTCAGACTCATCGCCGGATCCCTCCTGAGGTGCCGGACACAGAATCCATCAGACGGTCTCTGCCATGCTCAAGGCAGACTCCATATCCACAGCCACGATCCGGGAAACGCCCTGCTCCTGCATGGTCACACCGACGAGCTGTCGCGCCATCTCCATGGCGATCTTGTTGTGGCTGATGAACAGGAACTGCGTTCCCTGGCTCATTCGGGTCACCAGTTGCGCGTAGCGCTCGGTGTTGGACTCATCCAGAGGCGCATCCACTTCGTCGAGGAGGCAGAACGGCGCCGGATTGAGCTGAAAGATCGCGAAGACAAGCGCAATGGCCGTCAGTGCCTTCTCGCCGCCCGACAGGAGGTGAATCGAGCTGTTCTTCTTCCCAGGCGGCTGCGCCATCACTTGGACGCCCGCATCGAGGATCTCATCGCCGGTCATCATCAGCCTGGCCTGCCCGCCGCCGAACAGTGTGGGGAACATCTGCCCGAAGTGATCATTGACCTGGCGGAAGGTCTCGCCCAACAGGTCGCGCGTCTCGAGATCGATCTTGCGGATTGCGTCCTCAAGCGTGGTGATCGCCTCATGGAGGTCGGCGCCCTGCGCATCGAGCAAGCCCTTGCGCTCGCGAGCGCTCTCGAGTTCCTGAAGGGCTGCCAGATTGACAGCGCCAAGGCCCTGGATCTCGCGGTTGATTCGATCGATTTCCGGCTGCAGCCCGTTCAACCTCACCGCACCATCCCGAATGCCGTTGGCCAGCTGCTCCAGATCAACCTGCGCCTGCGTGAGCTGCTCAAGGTATTGCGCGCCGCCCAGGGCGGCAGCCTGCTCTTCCAGCTGCAGCCGCGTGATCCGATCGCGCAAGGGCTGGAGATCGCGATCGATGGCCATGCGCCGTTCATCAGCCTGGCGAAGCTCGAGGCTCAACCCTTCATAGCGCTCGCGCACGACGGAGAGCTGCTGCTCCAGGCGCACCCTCTCGCTCAGGGCGGTCTGAAGCTCCGACTGAAACGCCGCGTCGTCGAACTCCAGGAGTTCGGCGTTGGCCGCCCCAACCGAGGTCTGGCCCGTCAGAATCTGCTGGTCTGCAGTCTCGATGAGCGACTGCAGATCTTGAGCGCGCGCGCTCAAGGTGCGCCCGTTGAACTCCGCCTCCTGAGCTTGGCGCTCCAAAGACCTCAGGGCCTCCCGTGCCTGGCTGAGAGAACGCTCGTGCTCGACGGCCGAGTCCTCCAGCTGCGCAAAACGCTCCTGTTCCTCAGCCAACTGCAGATCAAGCCTTTCGAACCGCTCAGTGCCTTCGGCTCGCCGGGCCTCCAGAGTCTGCAGCTGTTCCTGAACCTCGGCCAGCTCACCGTCAAGCTGACCCGCCCTCTCCTGCGCCGCCGCGTTCTGCTGGCTGAGCTGCAGCCACTGCATTTCCAGCTGATGGGCGCTGGACTGGGCGGCCGCAGCCTGCTGGCGCAACTGGCCGGCACGCTCCTGGGCCTGGGTGTGGGCGGACTCTGCGCGCACAAGCGCCGAGCGAGACTCGTCGACCATCAGCGACTGCGCCCGCAGCTCCGTTTGGAGGCTTTCTATTTCCTGGGCTCTGGCCAGCATGCCGGCCTGCTCGGTGTCGGGCGCATAGAAGACCAGGGTGTCGGCGCACAAGGTGTGCCCCTGCGGCGTGACCAGCATCTCTGCACTGCTCAGCCGAGATTGCATCTGCAGGGCCTCCTGCAGGGAGCCGACCACGTGCACGCCACGGAGCCAATGCGAAAGCAGGCCAGAAAGCCGCTCGTCGCCCCCGGTGCTCACAAGGTCAAGCAAGGTCGGCAGTGAAAGGGCCGAGGCAGGCGATGCCGGAGACGCTTGAGGCTTCGCACTGTAGAAGGCCAGCTTGGCCGGCGGAGGGTCGCCTGCAAAGGCCTGGAGCGTGTCGATCTGTCCGACTTCCAGGGCGTGCAGGCGCTCTCTCAGGGCGGACTCCAACGCGCTTTCCCAGCCCGGCTCCACATGCAGCCGAGTCCAGAGACCCGCCAGTGATGACAGGCCATGCCGCTCCAACCAGGGCTTGAGCTTGCCGTCCGTCTGCACCTTTTCCTGCAACGCCTTCAGCGCTTCAAGCCTGGCAACCAGCTCAGCCTGCCTGGCGCCTTGGGCATTGGCGCGATCCTGCGCCTCCCGGCGGGCCTGCTCAAGATTTGGCAGTGCCGCCAGTGCCTGCGAGAGCCGCTCATCGGCCTGGCGAGAACCATCTTGGGCCTGCTGTCTGCGAAGCTGAAGGTCCTGCAGACCCGCCGCGTCAGGGGCAGCCAGGCCGCTTCGCTCGCCGGAGAGCCGCGTCAGTCTGGCCCCCAAGCCGGCAATCTGCTCATCCAGACCTCGCTCCTGAGCAGCCAGCAGGCTGATCTGCTGCTGAATATCCTGGGCACGCTGGCGTTGGTCGGCGGCCGCCTGTTGGGCAGCACGCAGCGCGGCCTCCTGCGCCGGAACCTCCTGCGCCTGAAGTCCGGCTTGTCGGGCGAGTTCGGCACAAAGGCGCAAGGCAGCATCCTGTTGACCGCCCAGACCTTCCAGCTCCTCACGAGCCTGAGCCTGGCGCTGAACCCACTGCGCCTGCTGGGCCTGCAGGTCAGACAGCCGCTGCTGAACCCGCTCGCGCGCCTGAGCCGCATATCGAATGCGCTCCTCCAATCGGCTCACAGCCAGCGAGGCCCCCCCCAGCAAGCCCTGCGCCTCGTGGAGCTCATCGCTCACGGCATAGTGCTGTTGGCGCAAGCCCTCAATCGCGGCCTCCGTCTGCCGCAGATCGGCCATGCGCGACTCGAGTTCGCTGGCGGCTTTTCGCACCGCGGCCTCCACCCTCTCCCGCTCACCGGCCGCATCGCGATGCTTTAGGAACCACATCTGATGCGTCTTGAGCAGAGCCTGAGACTCCAGGTCGCGGAACTGGGCCGCCACCTCCGCTTGCCTCTCGAGCCGCTCAAGCTGTGCGTTGAGCTCGCGCAGGATGTCATCGACACGAGTCAGGTTTTCGCGCGTGTCTTTCAGCCGGTTCTCCGTCTCGCGGCGCCGCTCCTTGTATTTCGACACACCGGCCGCCTCCTCGAGAAACAGCCTCAAGTCCTCTGGCTTGCTCTCGATGATTCGGCTGATCGTGCCCTGGCCGATGATCGCGTAGGCCCGCGGGCCAAGCCCGGTGCCGAGGAACACATCCTGGACATCGCGCCGCCTGACCGCCTGGTTGTTGATGTAGTAGCTGCTGGCGCCATCCCGAGTCAGCACCCGCTTGACGGCGATTTCGCTGAATTGGTTCCACTGGCCGCCGGCACGCGCCAGGGCGTTGTCAAAGACCAGCTCCACGCTGGCGCGGCTGGCCGGCTTGCGCGATGTCGTCCCGTTGAAGATCACATCCTGCATCGACTCGCCCCGCAACTCCGAGGCCTTGCTCTCGCCAAGCACCCAACGCACTGCGTCGATGATGTTGGACTTGCCACATCCGTTGGGCCCCACGACACCCACGAGTTGTCCCGGCATTTCGAAGGAGGTCGGGTCGGCGAACGATTTGAATCCGGCGAGCTTGATGGAACGCAGCCTCATGGGGCTCCTGCTGCAGCCTGACGCTGCAAGTACTTGATTTAATTGAATTAATTTCCGATGCATGACGCTCGGACACGTCGGAGATGATAGCATCGCAGGATGTCCAAAGCCCTGCCCCGCAGCCAGCGAGCCAAGCCCGCCACCCCGCCGAGCGCCCCCAGCCGCAAACTCGATGTCTTCCCCAATCCGGCGCCGCAGAGGGATTACCGGATTCAGTTTCAGGTGCCGGAGTTCACTTGCTTTTGCCCCCTGACGGGCCAGCCGGACTTCGCCCACTTCACGATCGATGTGATCGCAGACCAATGGTGCGTCGAACTCAAAAGCCTGAAGATGTACATGTGGTCCTATCGAAATGAAGGCGCCTTTCACGAGAAGGTCACCAACACGATCCTCGGGGACATCGTGGCTGCGATCGATCCCCGCTATGTTCGGGTCACCGCCAAGTGGTATGTGCGCGGGGGCATCTACACCAACGTGGTGGCTGAGCATCGAAAAAAGGGGTGGAAGCCCCAGGCTCGCGTGGAGCTTGCGGGTTTCGAAGAGGCCACCGGCTTGGCCGGCTGACCGCCGCGAGTGATGAACCCGCTGCTCCAGCGGCT
>CAYYYC010000034.1:0-13659 GCA_964475695.1 uncultured Rubrivivax sp. | reverse complement strand
GGCTGATCGTGATCTGAAAGCCCGGAGGCACATTGATCGCCGCGCCGCCCTCCCCGCGAACCAGATGGCCCGCCCCGTTTTCGAGCGCGCCCTGCGCGTTGACCCGAAGGTCGCCACGCCGGGTGAACGCCAGGACGCCATCGGCCGACGAGACCCCGAGCACTGCCGTGCCGTTGATGGCCACATCCAGCGGGCGCCCGGTGGCCACCACCGTGCCGGCGTCCAGCCGCACAAGGTCCGTGGAAGAGGCCTGGGGCTGAATGCGTGACGCAAACCCTGAGCCCACGGCCGTGATGGACTGCATCGCGACGTCGTAGCTGCGCTTGAAGCCTGTCGTGGAAATGTTGGCCAGGTCGTTGACCATGCGCTGCCGCGCGATCGTCTTTTCCGTGATCGCTGCGGCGGCAGTGAAAGCCAGTCGGTCCATGGCGAGGTGCCCTGTTCAGTCGTTTTCGTGTGGGACGTCGGGCCGATCAGCTGCGCAGGTTGATGATGGCCTGGGTCAGCGTGTTGTTCGTCTCGATGGCTTTGGCATTGGCCTGGAAGTTCCGCTGGGCGGTGATCAGGTCCACCAGTTCCTGGGTCAGGTCCACATTGGCCCGCTCGCGAGCGCCGGCGCGCAGCGTGCCGAAGCCGGCTGAACCGGCCTCGCCGTACTTGGCCGCGCCGGACTTGGCGCTGGCGTAGTAGCTGCTGTCACCGATCTGGCGCAAGCCCGTGGGCGTGGCGAAGTTGGCCAGCACGATCTTGGCCAGAGACTTCTGGGTGCCATTGGAATAGCTGGCGCTGACCAGGCCGTCGTCACCGATTTCCACGCCGATGAGGTCGCCCTCAGGCCGGCCGTTCTGGTCCTGCTTTCGAACCGAGAACGGCGACGAGTACTGGGTGGATGAACCGTAGCTGATCGAGAACTTCAGCGTCGCGCCAGAGTCGCCGATGGTGGCGCTCTTGAACTGGATGGCCTCGTTGGGCGAGGCGATCTTGCCGCTGGAGTCGAAGGTCAGCTCGCCGTTGTCCAGGTAGACCGGCGCCCAGAGGTCCTTGGTCTCAGCCTCGGAGAAGTCGCCGGGGTTGCTGGTCTCCAGGCCGTTGCGGTCCACATACAGCGGGAAGCCGGCGTCGTTGCGCGCCTGCTGCGGGATTTGCCAGTTGCTGGTCGAGCCGCGGGCGCTGGGCACATTGGACAGGCCCCAGATGCTGTTGGCCGTGACCTTGACGAAGGAGTTGTCCCCCGTGGTGCCGCTGGTGAAGGTGAAGTATTTGTTCGTTGTGCCTTCGATGTTGACCTTCACGCCGCTGACGGTGCGGCCATACTGGTCGGACAGGGCGTTGATACGGTTCTCCAGCGCCAGTCGGAATTCCTCGGCGCCGTACTCGGCCTTGGGCGGGATCGTGATGATGCCAGTGACGTTGTCGACCGTGACCACGAACTGATTGTTGGACTCGTCGACGCGGAACTTGTTGGACAGGTTCAGGCCGATGATGTTGCCCTTGAGCTCGGCCGGGGTTGAGGTGACCCCTCGGACCGGCGAGTTCGACACGGCGGTCTCTCCGGTCACAAAGCCAAACAGCGTGTTGATGTAGTTGTCGGCCACGGCGCCGGTGCCGGTGGACGGCGGAACCTCGACGCGCACGCTGGAGGTGTCGCCTGTCGTGCCCGAATAGATGGCAAAGGTGCGCTTGTCCTCGTCGTAGCGAACCTGGATGCCAAAGCGTTGGTCGGCCACCGGCACCTTGAAGTTGCCGTTGGGAATGACTTCTTCCTTGTAGTCGGGCGCGGTCGTGCCGGTTTTGGTCAGGCCCAAAAGGCCTTTGCTGTCGCCGCCCCCCTTCAGATTGAGCGATTGGGTCTTGCTCAGGCCAGAGGTGTCGAACTGCAGTCGGTGGGTGACCGGGTCGTAGCTGACCACCACCTTGGGCACGGGCGGTGTGCCGGTCGTCATGTAGGCGGCCGTGGCGTTGATTTGCGACTGCACCTTGGCCACCAGGTTTTCCGGGGTGATCTGCCCGGTCAGGTTCGTCTCCCAGTCCGCCGCTTCGAGCTTGATGTGCAGCGGGGTGCCGGGTGTGGCGCTGGAGCTGTCGCTGAGCAGCAGAGTCATCACCGTGTCCTTGGTCCCGGAGGTGGCCCCCTCGAACAGCTCGCCGTCGAAGTTGAAATAGCGCTCGTCGCCGAACTGGCGGTTGATGCGGTCGGTCATCAGGCGCGCCATCTCCACGCCGGTGTAGGTCTTGCCCTTGAGCGCTTCAGCCGTCAGGTCGGAAAGATCGATGCGCTGCTTGGTGGCCGACCCGTCCACATACAGGTCGAACGCCAGCTGCGGGTTGGCCGGAATCACGCCAATCGCGGTGGTGCCGCCGGCTGCGGGCAGCAGTGCGGCCAGGTTCAGGCCGCCGCGCCACAGATTGTTGGTCGAGGTGGGCAGCGGGTCGCTCGAGACATTGGCCGCCACGGACGGCTGGGGGTTCTTCAGGTCGTCGAGCTTGTAGAGCTTGTTGATTCCACGCGACAGCGCTTCGGGCGGGATTTCCGACTCGGGGCGAACTTCACCGTACTTGTTGACGAACAGGCGGCTGCCGTTCTTCTCACCCTGGATCAGGTTTTCCTGCAGCTTGGTGTCGCCGATGTAGACATAGGTCTGCCACTTGTTGTTCGGGTCGGTCGGGGTGGCCACCTGAGTCTTGACGTAATAGACGGTGGCCAGGTAGCCGTTGCCGCCCGAGTCGTAGACGGTCACCGTGGTCGTCTTGCTGTAGGAGGTGGGGTCGTTGCGGTCGAAGGCCTTCGTGATGACTTCGGCGTCGGCCGGGAAGTTCAGGCCGAGTTCGACCGCAGTGGTCTCACGCGCGTCGCCGCTGGTCTTGCGGGAGAGCTGCAGCTTGGCCAGGTTGCTCAGATCGGCCTTGCCGGAGGAGTCAACCGCTGCGGCCATCAGGGCCTGGCCCTGGGAATTGACCACATTGAACGAGTCGTCGAGCGCGAAGGTGCCGTTACGCGTGTAGATGTCCTGCAGGCTGTCGGCGGACTTGAGCGGGAAGAAGCCGTCACCGGTGATCGCGATGTCCAGCGAGTTCGCTGAGAACTGGATGTTGCCCTGGCTGAATTCCTGGGTCACCGCCTTGAGCGAAACACCCTGACCGACCACGGATGCCGCCTTCTGCAGCGGTGAGGTGGCAAAGATGTCACCGAAGTCGGCCCGTGAACGCTTGAAACCCGTCGTGCCCACGTTGGCGATGTTGTTGGAAGTCACCGTCAGTTGGGATGAGGCGGCGTTGAGGCCGGTCAGCGAGGTGTAGAAGGACATGGCGTGCTCCGGTTCGGATGGTCAGGTGAGGGTTGGTCGGGGATTCGGGAAAACTATCGGCCGCCGGGACCGCCGAGGAATCCGGCAGGTGTGGCGGGTGCGGTTGCGGGTGCGGGCGGACGGACGGGCGCTGCCGTCGGCAACGGCGCCTCGATTCGGGTGAGTTGGCTCAGCAGCACCGTGGCGCCGCCTTCGACCTCGACGATCAGGTCGTCATCGGCCGGGCTGTAGGTCACGCTCTTGACCGTGGTGGGCGTGCTGATCGGGGTCTGGGTGATCTTGCCCAGGCTGCTGACTGTGGCGATGATCTTGTAGGTGCCCGTGGGCGCCATGCCTCCGGCGTCGGTGACGCCGTCCCATCCCACCATCAGGTCGCCAGGCATCTGACGGCCCAATGAACGGCCATGGACCAGCTTGCCCTGGGTGTCGAAAACTTCCAGCCGCACGCTGTCGGCACCGCTGGGCAGCGAGAGCATGCCGTTGATCCTGCTGCCGGCCACATATTCGGCGTTTCCGTTGGGCGCCGTGACCCTCTTGCCGATCAGGTTGGCGCCGCTCATGAAGCGCGAACTCTTCATCGACTGGGCCAGGCTTTCCAGCGAGTTGCTCATGTTCGTGGTGGCCTCAAGCTGTGAGAACTGGGCCAGCTGCGCCACAAACGCCTCGTTGTTGACCGGGTCCAGCGGGTTCTGGTTCTGCAGCTGGGTGGTGAAGAGCGTCAGGAACTCGGTCTTGCCCATCTGCTCATTGATGGGCTTGGCACCGTTTCTGATGTCGCTGTAACGCGTGACGCCAGGCATCACCGGCTGGGCGGTGGTGGCGGTTGGGGCCACGGGTGTGTTGGTGCTCATCGCAGTCTCCAGGTGGGGGCCATCAGCTGCGCGTGAGGTCCAGAGTGCGCATCATCAGCTGCTTGGTCGTGTTGACCATCTCCACGTTGTTCTGATACGAACGCGCAGCCGCCATCATTTCCACCATCTCGCTGACCTCGTTGACGTTGGAGCGGAAGACGAAGCCGTCCTTGTCGGCCAGCGGGTTGTTGGGGTCGAACTGGCGCTGCACCGGCGCCGGGTCGTTGACCAGTTTCTCGATGCGCACACCCCCCTTGAGCTCCTGAGGGTTGCCGTCACCTGACGGGTGCAGCATTCCTTCGACGATCGTCCTGAACAGCGGCCGCTTGGCGCGAAACGCGTCCTGCTCATTGGTCGCCGTCGTGCTGGCATTGGCCAGGTTCGAGGCCGTGGCGTTCATGCGGGTGAGTTGCGCCGTGAGCGCTGAGCCCGCAATGCCGAAGATGTTGTCCATCATGATCATTCCCTCCGATCACTCGCCCTTGAGGGCTTTGCGGATTCCCGAGGCCCGGCTTTCGAGAAAATTCAGCGTGGCCTGAAAGTCGGTCGAGGCCTTGCCGAACTTGCTCTGCTCCATGCTCAGTTCGACGGTGTTGCCGTCGAAGGATGTGTTGAACGGGATGCGGAACTTCACCGCCGCCTTGTCCGGTGGGACCCCGCCCTCAAGCTCATAGTGGCGGCTGCGGGTGGCTGTCATCGTCTCCGGCTGGGCCATCTTCATGACCTGCCGAAAATCGATGTCGCGGGCTTTGAAGTTCGGGGTGTCTGCGTTGGCGATGTTGGCCGACAGCACCTCCATGCGCTGGCCACGAAAGCGCAGGGCGCGTTCGTGCAGGGCGAAGTCTCTGTCGATGAAATTCATGGCCATCAGTCCTCAGGAAATGCCAAAAACCGATCCGGTCATGCAGGGTTCGTGCCAAGCCCGAAGCCGCCCTCCCCGGCCTGGTTTGGCGGCTCACCGGCTCCGCTGGGCCTCAAGTTGTGCCTCTTTCTGCCGATCCTTCTGCTGAAGGCACGCTCCAGCCCTGCAGAAATCTGCCACCCGGCAAGCGCTTGCCGGTGCCGCCCGGCCCGATGGCCGGGTGCCGGCGCCAAGCGACCGAACCCAATTTGGTGGCTCGGTTATTGCTTGATGGCTGCCAGGAACCCTGACCTGTCGGGTTTCCCTCGGCCCCGGAGTCCCCATCGATGCAAGCCCCATGCCCTGAGATCCACTGCACGCCCTGGCCCTGGCGCCGGTTGCTTTGGGCTGTCCCTGCCGCGGCCTGTGTGGCCGCGTCCAGCGCCTGGGGCCAGGCCGAAGCACCCGTGGCAGAGCAGGCCGCCCAGTGGCTGGCAGGCCAACTCAAGCTCAAGCGGGACCGGGTGTCCGTGCAGGC
Source organism: uncultured Rubrivivax sp. (assembly GCA_964475695.1). Lineage (GTDB taxonomy): Bacteria > Pseudomonadota > Gammaproteobacteria > Burkholderiales > Burkholderiaceae_C > RFTU01. Next base: position 8,124 of record CAYYYC010000034.1, on the reverse strand, counting down.
CCCCGATCCCCGGATCAAGACACCGCCCTGCCCGGCGGGTCTGCGTTTCGACAACCCGTTCGGCAACCCCAACACGATTCGCGTGCGCTGTGACGGCACCCAGTGGCTGGTCTTCCTTCGTGCCCAGGTGGCGGAAGACCCGAAATCCGCCGTCGCCATGCCGCCCGGCCAAGGGGCGGGCCTTGCGCCGACCCACACCGCGGGCGCAGACCCTCAGGGATCCGCCCGCCTGCCCGCCGAACCGGTCCGCGGGGTGATGCTCACCCGCTCGGTGCCGCGGGGCGCCCTGCTCTCGCCGGCTTCGGTGCAGGCGGTCCTCGTTCCCGCCCGCGATGCCGACACCACCCTGATTGCCGACGTTTCAGCGCTGGACCAAGTGGAAGCCATGAGAGACCTGCCGGCCGGTGTCCCGCTGCGGCGGACCGATGTCCGCCCGGCAGTGCTCGTCCGCCAAGGCCAGTGGGTCCTCATGACCGTGGGCCAGGGCTCCGGGGTGTTGGTCACCGTGCGCCTGGAGGCCATGCAGGACGGCCGGCTCGGCGACCGGGTGATGCTCAAAAACACAGAGTCGGGACGCACCGTCAGCGGCGTGGTCACCGGGCTGAACGCGGTGCGGGGGGCCTGAGCGCCCATGGACACACAAAATCCGCTCAAGTTTGCGAAACTCGAGCCGACCCTGTCAGGGAGAAAGTCCGGGGTTGGCCCGGGCAGCGGCAAGATTGCCGGGAAAGCGAGCACGAAATGACCGATCCGATCACCACCTACACCCGGGCCCTGGGCACCGGCCAAGGGACCAGCGGCAGCCGGGCAGCACAGCGTCAGGATGGCCCTCGCGAAGCGCTCTCGGGTCAGGCCCGCCCTCCCGAGCCCTCGCCGGCGCCCTCGGCCCCGAGGCTGCAGCAGGGCGAACAGCTGGACCTCAGCGAGACGGCCCGCCGCTCCATGGCAGATCCCACCTTTGACCGGGCCAAGGTCGATGCGATCAAGGCTGCGCTGCGGGAAGGCACCTACCCGCTGGACTCGCGCAAGATCGCCGAGAACTTCGTGGCCCTGGAGCGACTGGTCGACGACTGACCGATCGCCATGTCCATGACGGCCGCAACCCTCTCTCCCGCCAACCTCACCCTGGCTCAAACCCTGGTGGAGCAGTTGCACGGGCTGCTCGAATCCGAATTCGAGCTCCTTCGCTCGGCCACCCTGGACAAACTCGATGAACTGCAGGGGCGCAAGATGCTCCTGCTGGAGCAGCTTTCACAAGTGGCGCCAGGCCATGGCCTGCCCGATGAGCAGCTCGATGCGCAGTGGATGGACTTCGCGCAGAAGGCCCGCTCGTGCCGGCAGCTGCATCAGCGCAACGAAATGCTGGTCACCCGCAAGCTCGAAGCGGTGCGCGGCGCCCTGACTGCGCTGCAGATCTCAGGCGAAGGCCTGGTCGATGAGACCTACGACCGCCGGGGGCGTCTGTCTTGGGCGCACGCCCGGCGTCAACAGCCCCAAAGCGCCTACAAGGACGTCTAGCTGTTGGGCTGTTCGTCGCCCGGCTTCATGCCGCGCAGCCAGTAGACCCACGAGAGGATGACCGCCACCGCGGTGTAGAGCTCAGGGGGTATCTCCTGCTCAAGCTCCACCCTGGAAAGCAGAGCCACGAGCTGCGCGTCCTGGGCGATCCAGATGCCCCGCTCCTGCGCCCGGCGCAGGATTTCCCGGGCGATTTCGTCCTCGCCCCGAGCCACCACCCTTGGCGCCGGATTTAGGCCGTACTCCAGCGCCACCGCCTGCAGCCGGGCGCGCGCCCGCCTCGATGTTCCCTGGGGATCGCCTGTTTCGGGGGGCGGTCCGCCGGGCGGTGTCATGGCCTGTCCTGGGCTGGGGAAAAGCCGACATCCTCTTCCTGCGGCGCGCCGGCGACAACCCTGAAGTGGGACAGCGTCATCCCGTTGTCCAGAAGCTCGGCGCGCAGCTCCATCGCGCGCCCGCGGGCCTGCTCGGCCACTTCGGTCCGCAGGGCCCACATCGTCAGGGAGACACTCTGGTCGCGGGCCACCTGGGTGCGCAGCCACAGCGGACCCAAGCCGCTGTGGGGCGAGTGCACATCCACCACGAAGGGCGGCGGCTCCTCCTCGTCCGAAACCCTCTGCCGCGAGATCCGCAGGGCCACGGGCCCTGCGTCGCCAAAGGGGATGACGCAGGCCAGCAGCACCTGGCCCTGCATCTGCGCGGCAAGGCTGTCGATCTGCGAGCGCTCCAATGTGTCCACCGCGCGAGCCAGGCTGGCCTCGGCAGAACCGCCTGTGGTTGCGCCGCCTTGGCGCAACATTCGCCTGAGGATCACCTTGAGGTCCTGTTCGATCTGAAGCGAGCCCGCCAACAGCGCCGCCTCGGTGCCCAACCCGCTGCGGGCCAAGGCCTGCTGAAGTTCCGCCGAGGACAGCCGCCCCATTTGCGGCAGCAAAGCCCGCGGCAGCGCCACAGGCTCCCAGGGCTTGTCGCCCGAAGCCGCAGCGTCCTGGCTGGCATCGTCGTCTTTTGGGGACGAGATCATGGCCTGCAACAGGCGCATCAGCGCCGCCCAGGCCGGGGCCTGCTGCAAAAGCCTGGCCAGTTCGGCCGAGCTTGCCCCGCTTGCGGCGCCGGCACCCTGCGCAGCGGCAAAGGCCTGGCCCAGGGTATAGGGGGGCAAGGGCTCGGGCCGGGATGAGGGCATCCCCACGCCCGGCGTCGCAGCGGTGCTGCCGCCGGTCTGCGTGTTCGCGCCTGTGCCTTGGGCCAAGGGTCCGGCCGAAGCCGACGGGGCACCGGCCGGTCCGGTCAGAGCAGGCTTGAGCGGCTTGAGCATGATGTGCCCGCCGGGCATCAGCAGGGCCAACATTTCCTGTGTCGAGCCCGCCGCCCAACGCCACTGGGAAGGCAGGGGGAACGCCTGAAGCGCTGTCGGCAGGCCAAACCTCTGTCCGGCAGGCCACAGGACTGAAAAGGTCGAGCCGCCAGGATCAATGACGGCCTGGATCACCTGCCCGTTGCGCAGCCCCAGCGTGCGGGCCTGCTCGGCATCGACAACAGGCCCGCGCCCAAGCACGGAGGCCGGATCCACCCGGGGCCCCGGGCCCACCGGGTCCAGTGACTGGATCACTGATACCGAATCCAGTTCCTTCGGGCGCTTGCTCCGCCATCTCCGCCCAGGTCCTGATGGGCATTGGCCGCAGACGCTGACCCCTTGCCAAAGGCGTGGATCCTCTGATCCTCCATGCTGGGCAAGGCCAATCGGGCCCCGGCGATGGGGTGGCGCCTTGGAGAAGGCCCGAACGCCCCCGGGTTGAGCTCGATGATCAATTCGCGCAAGACTTCCGGCTTCAGCGGGGAAGAAGCCAGATGCGCCTTGATCAGTCGATCCCAGCTTTGCCCTGGCGCGACCTGAACCACCTTGCGCCCATCGGGCGTGGCGGCGCCTGGGGACGGCCTTTGAGAGGGGGCTTGCCCGGCAGGCACGGTGGAGCCCGAACCCTTGCCCGCCGAAGAAGACAACAGGGTCTCGAGCGCGGCCTGCGGGCTCAGCGGCGATCCGGGCCCGGCGGCCCACGCCGCGGGAACCTCCAGCGTGACCGCGCAGACCGCGGCAACGCCCACCAGCAAGCGGATTCCATGCAGACTCATCTGGGCGCCTCCTGCCTCGCAGCCAGCAACGACGTTCCGAAGGGCAAGGCGAGCCAATGCTCGGAACTCGACGGGTCCAGTTTAGGGCCAGCCACCTGAACCGCGGTCGAGCGGTTCGCATGAACCCTCTGGATTTCCAGAAGCGCGAGGTGAGGCGCGGCCTCCGCCTCGAGCATTCGGCGCGGCACGAGGCGGCCGTCCACCAGAACCAGACGATCGCCCGCACGCAGCCCGGCGTCCTGCCCCGCCATCAAGAGAACCTGGCCCTGGCCCTGCTGCCTGGCCTCGAACACCAGCGGCTCGCAGTCCAGGGTCCCTTGGATCGCAAGCCAACGCTGGGCCACTTCCCGCTGCACCACAGCGGCGGCATCTTCGTGCAGGTCCCGGGATGGGCGCCGCGCGGCACTGACTTTCAGGGGCAAGGCGCTGCGAGCCTGGAGCAGTGGCGCTTCGCCCGCTCTTTGAACCGTCCAGTCCAGCTGAAGCGTCACGGCCTGGCTCTGGGCCTCGTGCCAGGCCAGCCAGTCCCGAAACTGGCCCTGCCAACGCTCGAGCCGGGCCCCGGGCTGGTGGGGCTCCCACCCGGGCAGCATCCGCACACGAACCAGAAGCTGCAGTGGCATTCGAGGCTGGGGCTGACCCCACAGCGCCTGCTCATATTGGCTCGAGGGTTGCCCAAGAGCCGTTCGGGCCAACACCGCACCGTCAACCCGCGCCTGGGTGTGCAGCGCCGCCTCGATCCAACGCCCGGCTTGGGAAGCCACTCCCATCGCCTGAGGATCCGCAGGCCTGTCCACGACCATCCGCAGTTCGATCGGATGGCGCCAGACCTCGCCCGCAGCCGGCTCCCGACACACGGGCGCCTGGTTTCTTGCATCGCTGGCCGCGTCCACCTGAACCTCGGCCCTCGGCGGGTCACCGGCCAGATACTCGATCACCCGCACGCCCCTGACCTGCATGTCGGAGCGGAACTGGCTGGCTTCCATCAATTCGCCGCGCTCATTGACCCAGGATGTGGCGCTCACCCGGGTGTTGGCCGCCATGGCCTTTTCGACCAGGGCATCGCGAACTGCCTGCAACTGCGCCTCGGGGCCGGCGCGGTTCGCCTGCCCGGTCTGCGCCGCCGCACCGCCGCACAGGACCGCCAGGGCAGTCAGGCACAACCCGCCGCGAAGGAAACGCGCACCGATGATCATCCTCTGCCCCTCAACGCCTGCGGGAGGCCAGATGGGTCAGGTAGAGCGCGCGAAGATCACGCACGACCGACCGATCCAGCGACAGGGTGGTCTCGTAGGCCTCGTCGCCCACCGGGGTGATGCTGACCAGGGTGGCGCCATGGATCACCCCCTCCACCCGAGCGCGGAATGTGTCGCTTTGGACCGTCAGGTCGGCCACGGTGGTGGTGGCGTCCATGTACTGGCCGTACACCTGCTCGGTCAGCGACCGGTAGGCGTCCAGCTTGGACGCGCGGATGGCCATCAGCCGCTGTTGGGCGGGCAGGCGGTGGTTCTGCACCGCAATGACCGCATAGCCGGTGGCCGTGATCGTCTCCCGCTTTTCAACCAGGGGAGAAATCACGCTGGCCGGACCGCTGGCGCGCCCTGCCTCACCCGCGTCCATCGTGTCGTCCGGCGCGGTGACCAGCCACGGCGCACGCAATGTCACCACCTGCCCCTTGCCGGCACACCCCGCCAAAGTCGCCAGGGCCACGGCAGCCGCCCCCCAAACCATGGTTCGCCACTTGTTGATCATTGCCAAGCTCCTATCCGGTCCCGCGAAGCCCGTGCACCCCGCACGAGACCTCCTCAGGCTTGGGATCGGCGCGAGCCCGCCGTTCTTGAACGCCACTGTTTGACACGGCTCCGAGCCCTCCAGCGCTATAGGGTAAAACCCTGAGTGGTGTTCTTGTTGCCTGAATTGACTTTGATATTTCTGTCAGTAACGATCGGTGCGCCGTTTAAAAATATCAATTTCAGTCTTGAATTCCCCCCAACCCCTGATCGGCAACAGCCTGGCCATGGCCGGGCTCAGACGCCTGATCGCCACGGTCGCGCGTTCCCAAGCCACGGTGCTGATCAGTGGCGAGAGCGGGACCGGCAAGGAGCTCATCGCGCGGGCGCTGCATGAGGGCTCGGATCGCCGCAAGGGGCGGTTCGTGGCCATCAACTGCGGCGCCATCCCGCGCGACTTGATTGAAAGCGAACTCTTCGGCCACCGCAAGGGCGCCTTCACGGGGGCCCTCGTCGATCGCATCGGTCGATTCGAGCAGGCCCACGGCGGCACGATCTTTCTGGACGAAATCGGGGATCTGGCGCTGGAGATGCAGGTCAAGCTCCTGCGGGTGGTGCAGGAACGCGTGGTGGACCCGGTCGGGTCGGCCCAGCCCACCCGAATCGATGTCAGGATCATCGCCGCCACCCACCGTGACCTGGAAGCCGAAGTGGCGGCGGGGCGGTTCCGCGAAGACTTGTACTACCGGCTCAATGTGCTGCCTCTGAACTCACCGGCGTTGCGGGACCGCCCGGACGATGTGCCGGAGCTGCTGCTGCACCACGCCAACCGGCTGGCTCCCGAGGGCAGTGACCCCATCGCCTTCGACGACGAAACGGTCGCCGCGCTTTCCCAGTACGCATGGCCGGGCAATGTGCGCGAGTTGGTCAATCTGGTGGACCGCTTCACCACGCTCTTCAGCGGCCGACGGGTGAGCCTGCGGGATGTGCCGCCCACCATGCTGCCCAAGCCCCTGCATGCCGCCCAGACAGCGATGCTGGAAAAGTCGCAGTCTGCGCCCACAGTATTCAACCTGATGGCCCCGCCATCGCCCGAGCCCGTCCGCAGCGACTTGGCTGGGAGCGATGCGGCTCGGGACCACGGGCAGGCCTCAGCCCAGCCGGCAGGCCTGGCCACCGATGTCGAGCAGTCGATCCTCATGGCCCAGGGCGGCTCCACCATGGTGTTGCCGCCCGAGGGGCTGTCCCTGAAGGACCACATGGCCGAGCTCGAGCGCAGCCTGCTGGTTCAGGCGCTTGCCCGCTCGGGCGGCAATGTCTCCCAGACCGCCCGTCTGCTGCAGATCCAGCGCACCACCCTGATCGAAAAGCTCAACAAGCATTCCCTGCGGGTGGCCTGAGCGAAAAAACGGTCTCCACCGGCAGAAATCTGCCGGCGATCGCCGGCTCGGGGTCCCTACCCGCGGGGCGGGTTTGGAAGCCAGACTCCGCGCCAATGACCAGACCCGGCAGAATATTGGTCTGGTTCTTGCATCATCCCTTCGGGCGGCGTCACTTTGCCGCCAGGCGGGTGGCCTCCTTCCCCTGCCCGACAGATCGGAGAAGCTCATGTTTGCGATCATAGGAATCGTGGTCTTGATGGTTTGCGTGTTCGGCGGGTTCATCATCGCCGGCGGCAGCATGAAGCCCATCATCAAGGCCGCGCCGATCGAAACCTTCATCATTGCCGGCGCGGGCGTGGGTGCCATGCTCATCGGCAACAGCATGGATGTGATCAAGGGCGTGGCCGGCGGCGTGGGCCGGGTGTTCAAGGGCCCGAAATACAAGAAGGATGACTACCTGAGCATCATCTTCATCGTCGCCAAGATCCTCAAGACACTCAAGGCCGAGGGGGCGGTCGCGCTGGAAGCCCACATCGAAAACCCGGAAGCCAGTGCGATCTTCGGGGAGTACCCGGCGCTGCTCAAGGACCACACGCTGTTGCACTTCATCACCGACACCGTGCGCCTGATGGTGGTGTCCTCGAGCAGCCTCTCACCCTATGCGGTGGAGGAGGTCATGGACACGGCCATCAAGACCCACCACCATGCCGAACTCAAGGCCGCCGACGCCCTGGCCTCCCTGTCGGGCGCCCTGCCGGCCCTGGGCATCGTGGCCTGCGTGCTCGGCGTGGTCAAGACCATGGACAACATCGACCAGCCCCCGCCCGTGCTGGGCGGACTGATCGGCGGCGCCCTCGTGGGAACCTTCCTGGGCGTGTTTTTCGCCTACGGCCTGGTCGACCCGATGGCCAACCGGCTCAAGCAGATCCTCGACGATGAAGGCGAGATCTACCATGTGGTCAAGCAACTCATCGTGGGCACCCTGCACGGGCACCCGATGCCGCTGATCATCGAGGCGGCGCGCGTTTCGATCAGCCACGAGAAGCAACCCTCGTTCTCCGAAGTCTTCGACGGCATGCGGGGCAAGTAAGCGATGGCTGAGACCGCCGAGCCGCAGGCTCCCCCGAACGCCGAAGGCGCACACGCTGAAGCGCCGGCGCCGGGCGGCGCCAACACCGATCAGCCTCAGCCCAGCGCGGAGCCGGCCGCTGAAGCCGATGCGGGCGAGGGCAATGTCGCGCCGATCATCGTCAAGAAGATCGTGGGCGGCCACGGCGGCGCCCATGGCGGCGCCTGGAAGATTGCCCTGGCCGACATGATGACGGCCATGATGGCCTTCTTCCTGCTCATGTGGCTGCTGG
>CAYYYC010000033.1:13483-13726 GCA_964475695.1 uncultured Rubrivivax sp. | reverse complement strand
CAGTCGCTGCTCATCGCGGGACAACATCTCCACATAGGCCAGCAGGTGGTGGGCGAAGCTGACCGGCTGGGCGACCTGCAGATGGGTGTAGCCGGGCATGATGGTGTCGAGGTGCAGGCCCGCCAGCTCCAGCAGGCTGGCCTGCATCTGGCGCAGCAGCGGCAACAACTGATCGATCTCGCCGCGCAACCAAAGCCGCACATCGGTGGCGACCTGATCGTTGCGCGAGCGCCCGGTGTGCAG
>CAYYYC010000033.1:4289-13473 GCA_964475695.1 uncultured Rubrivivax sp. | reverse complement strand
CCCGTGCGGGTGTCTGCCACATCCTCCCCGCCGATGATGCCCTCGGGTGGCAGAACCTCGAGATCGGCCAGGCTGGCCTGAATGTCGGCCTGCCACAGCCGCCGGTCGAAGCGCACGCTGGCGGTGTAGCGTTGCACAAGCTCGCTCATGGGCTCGGCGAACAGCGCCGACCACGCCTTGCTCTTGTTGTCCAGGGGATTGGTGGCCATGGGCTTAGCCTTCAGGGGTGGGCTTGGATGTGGGTCAACATCTGCTTGAGCGCCATTCGGTACCCTTCCACGCCCATCCCGCAGAGGGTGCCCAGCGCAATGTCGCTGAGATAGGAGCGGCTGCGGAAGGGCTCGCGCTCATGGACATTGCTGATGTGCACTTCAATGAAGGGAATGGCCGTGGCGGCCAGCGCATCGCGCAGCGCGATGCTGGTGTGGGTGTAGGCGCCGGCGTTGATGATGATGCCCGACACGCCTTCGAGCCGCGCCTGATGGATGCGGTCGATGAGAGCGCCCTCGTGGTTGGATTGGAAGGCGGTCAACCCGGCGCCGGAGGCCTCGGCGATGGCCTGGAGATCGCGCTCGATTTCGGGCAGGGTGGCGCTGCCGTAGATTGCCGGCTCGCGAGTGCCCAGCAGATTGAGATTGGGGCCGTTGATCAGCAGGATCTTGCTCATGAGCGTGATGAGGGCCGTGCCGGATCGGCGGCCCTGCCTGGAATTTGCTTCAGCCTCATCGGGTTCCGATTGTCGCCTGAGAAGGCCCTCCGCCCAGACGGGCGGTGCGCAGCGCGCCCGGCCTGCCCGACAATGAGGAGTCTGTCCCGCGTCACCGATTTCGATCGTGCAGATTCAAGGCCACCCAAACCCAAGCCCCGGCATCCAGGATTGGCTGCAGCGCCTCGGCCCCGGGTTTGACGCGGCGGTTCTCGCCCAATGGCTCGGGCCCGATCCGCGCACCCGGGAACCGAGCCTTGCCCGCCTGCTGCAGGCCTTCGGCGAGGCCTTGCGGCAGCGGCTGCTGGAGATGGAGCAGGCCATCGGCGCGGCTGACTTCCAATCCATCCGACGCGTGGCCCACACCCTGGCCTCGTCGAGTGCGGCACTTGGCGCGGCAGGGTTTGCCGGGCGATGTCTGGAGCTGGAGCGCTGCGCACTGGGCGCCGGGCAGGAGTGCGACACCGCGCGGAATGCGGCGGCCCTGGAGATGGCACGCCTCTGGCTGCCCGAGGCGCGGGCGTTGCGGGACCGGGTCTGTGCCGCTGCCGGCGGCTGGGGGCGGGTCTCATGACCCCGCAGAGCCCGGCCCGTGTTCTGCTTGTCGATGATGACCCGGTGTTTCTCATGCTGGCCCGGAGAACCCTGGAGTTCGCGGGCTTCTCGATCGAGCAGGCCTTTGGCGGGCATGAGGCCTTGGCGCTGGTGCAGCAGCAGGCCTTCGATGCCGTGGTTCTTGACGCGCTGATGCCTGAGCCTGACGGGTTTGAAGTGTGCAGGCGGCTGCGTGCCTTGCAGGGCTTCGAACACCTGCCGGTGCTCATGATCACTGGGCTCGACGATGAGGACTCGATTGCGCGGGCCTCCATGGCCGGTGCCACTGACTTTCTCGGCAAGTCGGCCCACGGCTTGCTGTTGGTTGGGCGTTTGCGGCACATGCTGCGTGCCGCGCTGGCCCGTCAGGAACTCGAGAGCAGCCGCAGCCGGCTGGCGCGAGCCCATGCGCTGGCCCGCATGGGCAGCTGCAGCTGGATCGCGCCGCTGCCGCTGGCGCAGGCGGAATTTCAGATCTCGCCGGAGGCCCTGATCGTGCTTGGATTGGAGCCTCAGGCGCGCGGCGCCTCGAGCCTGCGCACGGCCCTGCGGCGTGTGCATCCGGCCGACCGCCGCGGCCTGTTGCGCCTGGCGCGGGACCGCGCCAGCCGCGGTGCACCTGTTCAGGCCGATGTGGGTCTGCGGGCCCAGGGTGCTGATCGGCGGGTCATCCATCTGGATGCCCAGGCGGAGCGGCGCGATGCGCTGGGCCGGTTTCACTATGCCGCCGTGATCCAGGATGTGACCCATCGCCGCGTCGCCGAGGACCGGATTCCCCAACCGGCGCCAGATCCTGTGGAGAGCCGAGCAGGCCATGCGCCTGGCGACTGAGCAGTCGCGCCGCATGGGCCTGCTGCTCATCGATCTGGACGACTTCAAGCGGGTCAACGACACGCTGGGGCATGCAGCGGGCGACGAACTGTTGGCTGAGGTGGCGCGACGTCTGCGCTCCAGCGTTCGCCATCGTGACCACTGCCACGAAGGGGCGCTGGCCACTGCGGTGCCCGAAGCGCCCCGAACCTATGAGGCCATGGGGCGGCTGGGCGGGGACGAGTTTTTGGCTGTGTTGCCTGACATTGGCGGCGCAGCCGACCTGCACAGAGTAGCCAGACGCATACGCCAAGCCTTGGCCGAGCCGTTTGGCCTGTCTGCCGCGACGCTGCGCATTTCAGCCAGCATCGGCATGGGGCTCTACCCGCGGCAGGGGCAGAGCGTGGCCGACCTGCTGGACCGGGCGGACTCGCAGCTGTATGCGAACAAGGCCTTGCGGGTGTGCTCTGGCGCATCCGCAAAGCCCGGCCCCAGCCTCGGCGACGGGCTGGCGCAACAGCTGCGCCTGGCCCTGGAGCGCGATGAGTTTCTGCTGCACTTCCAGCCCGCCGTCGATGTCGTCTGCGGGCGCATCGTCGGTGTGGAAGCGCTCATGCGCTGGCGCCAGCCGGGCCGGCTGGCCATGCCCCAGGAATTCATCGGCGCGGCTCAGGCCAGCGGGCTGATCGTGCCCATGACGCATTGGGCCCTGCGCCAGGCGGCGCATCAGGCGGGGCGTTGGCACAGGGATCTGGGATTTTCGGGGTGGATTTCAGTGAACCTGCCGGCCTGCATGCTCGGCGATCCCGATCTGGTGGACAGGGTCCGTCTGGCCGCAGCCGATGCCGGGGTGGATCCCTCGCGGCTCCTGCTGGAAGTCACCGAGTCAGGCCAGATTGAAGGCCATGCCCGGGTGGACGAGAACCTGCGGCAGCTGCGGGGCATGGGCGTGCAGCTGGCTGTCGATGACTTCGGGACCGGCTACTCCTGTTTGGCCTATCTGGGGCGCCATCCCTTCACCGAGCTCAAGCTCGACCGCGGATTCGTCCGCGACCTGGGTGCGGTCCCAAGGGTGGCCGGGGTGTTGGGGGCCGTGATGGCCATGGCTCGGGCCCTGGAGCTGCGCGTGGTGGCTGAGGGCGTGGAGACTCCCGAGCAGATGCAGGCCCTGCGGGCTCTCGGCTGCACGCTGATGCAGGGACACCTGTTTTCCCCGGCCTTGGGTGAGCGCGCCTTGGCCCGGTTGTTTCGCCGCGTGAACAGCCGGCCCATGGGGCCCTGGCAGGCGCATCGCGCGTGAGGCGCCTACAGGCGTCGAGTCAGGGCGGCGTGCCGCCGCGGCTTGGCGATTGCAGGACGGCGCTTGGCCCGACCCCGGCTTGGGCGGCCAAGGACACGGCTGCTTCGGCCGGCCGGCTCCCGTCGGTGGCCATCGCAGCCTTGAGGCCCTGCGCCCGCGTGAGGGACAGGGACAGCATCCTGGCCAGAACGCGTTCGTAGGCATCGGGCTCGAGCCCCCAGTTGGGCAGCGCCTGTCGGGCGTTCGCCGGGTCGATGTACTTTCCCGCATGGCGGATCTCGTAATGCAGGTGCGGGCCGGTCGAACGGCCCGTGGAACCCACGCTGCCGATCACCTGGCCGCGAGCCACCGGCGCGCCTTCGTCGATGCCTTCCCCGAATGCCGAGAGGTGGGCGTAGTAGGTCGTCACACCGGCCCCGTGATCGATGATCACCAGATTGCCGTAACCGCCATTCCATCCGGCAAAGGCCACCTTGCCTGCCGCCACGGCGATGATGGGCGTGCCCGTGGGTGCGGCGAAGTCCACCCCTTCATGCACTCCCTGGGACATGAAGCTGCGCACCACGGTTCGCGGCTTGCGGGATCCCGACTTCGGGATGACCTGAATTCGCTTGCGAAACACCACACGCGCGGCGCCCACGCCGCGCGAGATCCGGCTGTACTCCAACAGGGGCATCTTCCAGAGCATCCGCTCGAAGCCCTCGCCATTGAGGCTGATGAAGCCGCCCGGAGCCTGATCGCGCTCGAGCCACATCACGCTGTCGCGAAGCGACCCGTCACGGCTGATCCACTCCATGGCCAGGAGTTGTGCGGCGTCGGGCTGCAGCGGGTTGGCCTCGGCGGGGTCGGCCAGAACCATCCTCAGCCAGCCCGAGGACAGATCGCTGCTTCCCGCCTTGACCCGCTCAAGGAAGAAGTCGATCTCCCGCTGCCAGCGGCGCGGGATTGCATCGAAGGCGCTGGGCTGGGCAAGCCCTGAGCCGGCAACCCAGACCTCCTGTGCGGCCGGCCCAGCCCCGGCCAGCTCCAGCGGCCTTGCCGCCCATGCTTGGCCTTGCGCCCGGTCGAACAGCATGGCCGCATTGCTCGGCTGTTCCAGGGATGGTCCGCGGGCGGGCAGCACCGCCACGGCATGAATCTCGGTCGGCGACAGCCTTGCCGTGGCAAAGAGAATGCAGGACGGAGCGGGAGGATCCCCGCCCTCAGCGGCGGGGAGGCCGAGCCCCTGCTGGGCCTGAGCCCAGCCGCCGGCCAGCTGGGTGCTCAGCCACTGCCGGGTTGTGTCGTCCATGCAGCCCTGCTCGAGCGTGGGTGTCCTGGGGGCGGCCGCCGCAGCGGCTTTCAAGTCGGTGTTGCGGTTGGCCACCGGCCCCGCCTTGCCGGGCGCAGCCTTGGGCTGCGACTTCTTGGCTGAGCCCTTGGCCACGGGCTTGCCCTGAGCCGCGGGCTTGGCACCCTGGCCCCCCGCCGCGGCAGTCTGTGCCGCGGCCTGGCCGGGCATCACCGCCGCAGCCGACAGGGCCCAGCCGGTGACGGCGATCAGCGCTGCGGGGGCCCAGCGTCGGGCAAGGGTGAGGCTTGGAGAGATCACGGACGGGCTCCGGCGTGCAGGGCACGCGAACGGCGGGGGCGGGGAGCAGTATAGACAGGCGATCAGCGCGGGATTCGGGCTTCCGGCACCCGGTAGATGTTCACGGACTGCCCCGCCAGATGCCCCTCCCGGTTCTGGCTGGTGGTGATCACATGACGGCCATCCGGGCTGACCGCAAGGCCCACCGGAAAAGGGTCCGCTTCCACCGACTGCGCCACGCTCCAGCGGGCCATGTCGATCCGAACGAGCTGCGCCTCCAGATTGACCGCCGCGTACAGGCTGGCCTGATCCTGAGACAACTCGATGGTGCGAACGCCCCGGCCGATGGTCAGGACCTTGCCGCCGGGGCCGGGCACGCGCTGGCCCTTGGCCTGCCGCAGGGCGCTGACCAGTCCGGCCAATCCGTAGCGGCCGACCTGGCCGCTCTGGTTGCCACTGACCAGCAGTTCGCTGCCATCACGGCTGACCACCAGGTGACGCGGGTTGCCCACGATGTCGGTGACGGTGCCCAGGTACTGTCCGCTGGCCACATCGAAGCCGGCCACCCCGCCACCGCCCATGCGCGCCACGAGGATGGTGCTGCCGTCTGGCGTGAAGACTGTTCCGCGAAGGCAAAAGCCGCATTGGCTGTCGCGGTTGCCATGAATTCCCTGGGTGGGCAATCGGCGCTCGACCGCCCAGTGGGCGGTGAACCGGAAGTCCTTCGGATCCTCGGCGCTGATGTCCAGCACCCCCAGGGTGTTGTCGCCCCAATGTGTGACCACCGCAAGTCGGGAGTCGGGCGAAATCGCCACGTACTTGGGCAGGGGCCCGGTGGGCATGACCCGCACGATCCGGTCGCTGAGCGTGTCCACGATCGCCACGGCGGAGGGCGAGGACGAGTTGAGGTCAAAGCTGCGCCGGTAGTAGGGGATCCACAGGTAGCGCCCCCGGTGCGAGAGCGCCATTTCGACCGGCTTGCCCCTGAAGTGGTTGTAGGCTCGGGGCTGGCCGTGAAAGTACGGATAGTTGAAGACAGTGACCTGGCCCTGGAACAGCTCGGACTCGTTCGGCCCAAAGACATGGGAGATCACGGCCAGGCGCTTGAGCTCAGGAAAGCTGTAGACCAGCGTCTGAAATCCTTCCAGCGCATTGATGTAGAGCTTGCGCCCGTCCAGGGAAAACAGGGCAGCCTTCGGGGACTGCACCAGAGGGTCCGGCACATCGCCTGGCGCCGGAGGAACATCGAGCGCGTGGATTCGCGCAATGCGCACCATATCCCCCTCGGCCGCAGCCAGGGCGGGCAGCAGCGCCAGCGCCAGGAACAGCACCGGGGCGATCAGCCAAGCCTGCGGACTGTGCCGCAGAGCCACGGGCGCGCCTTGCCAAGATTTCATCGCACCGTGAAGGAAATCACCTGCGTCGAGTCACGGCCGAGAGTGTCCGTGATGGTCAGCAGCATCTGATGGCGCCCGCTGGGAAGGATGGCCTCCTGAACCTTGATGCCTTCCTTCGTGACCGCAGCCACACCCAGAAGCCGCTGGGTGATGTCGATGCGAAAGGCGCCGTACAGCACCCTGAAGGACTCCGGCCTGGGCTCGGCCGGCGGATTGCCGATGAAGCGCAGCTCGATGGATGTCGGGGCGCCCACAGGGCGCGAGATGTCGGGCCTGACCAGTTCGATGCGCGGGGCGCCGGGCGCGGGCGTGTTGCGCGGTGCAATCATGCCGCCGGCCGCCCGCGATGCAGAGGCTTCTTCAGCCGAAACCAGCTGCAGGGGTTGCGCGGCCAGGGGCAATGCCGCGGGCAAAGCCAGGGCCGCAAGCCACAGCATTCCGGCCGGCAAGCGTCGCCAGTTCATGGCAGTGTCAGCACCCGCACCCGCCGATTGGCGGGTGAATTCGGCTGCTGAGGATCCAGAAGCTCACGAAACCCCTTGCCCATGGTGTCGAGCCGATCTCTGGCCACGCCCTGCGCAGCCAGGAACGCCGCCACCGAGTCGGCCCGGCGCTGCGAGAGTTGGTCATTGTGGCCGGCCGTTCCCCGGGCATCGGTGTGGCCTTCGATGCGAAAGCGCAGGGCGCTGAGTCGGGCATCGGTCAAGGCCACGGCCAAACCCCGAAGCAACTCCTTGCCGTCCTCGCGCAGGCTGGCTGAGTCGAACTCGAAGTTCACCGTCAGGTCGAGCATGGGGGTGAGGTTTCGGGTGGTCGCGCCAAGGCTGCGGGTGCGCGCGGGCGGGGTCAGCGCCTGAACCATGTCCTCCACAGTTGCGGCGGACGATGGTTGTGCCCCGGCTGAAGGCGCGACCACAGCCACGGCCACCAGCGCTGCAGGCACAAGCCATCGCATCACTGCACTTCCTCCACGGCGACCAGCCTGGCCGCCATCTGGCCGTTGCGCCCCTGCACGCCCTTGCCGACGAAGAAGTCCACCAGGCGCTGGCGCGCGGTCAAGTCGGCCAGGGAGAAGGCGAACGGCCCGCTGCCCTCGTCAGACGCCCCAAAGACCCTAGGGTCGCGCGGCGATTGGGTGACCACAAAGAGGGCCTGGTTGGTGCCCGCGGGTCCCGCCGCCTTCACCGACCATCCCGCCCTTGGGAACTGGTATCGCGTGTTGGCCTTGATCCTGTTGTCCTGGTCCAGCCTGTTGGGGTAGAGCAGATAAAAGCTCTTGCCATCGGAGCCGAGCATCACCACATACAGGTAGCCCGCCGTCGCCGAAGTGACGCCGAAGCTGAACGCGTCCTTGCCGATGACCAGTCGCTTGGGTGCGGTGACCTCCAGCCTGAGGCGCCCATTTCTCTGCGACAGGATGTCCTGCAGGGTGGCCGAGGAGGCGCTGAGCTGTTCGGCGGGCGTCTCCAGCGGGGGCTCCTGGGCCGATTCCGCCGGAATCCTCAGCGGGGCAGGCAAAGTGGCAAGGGCTGGCGAAGTCGGCGGTGTCAGCGCCGCCTCGATCGGCCGGGCCGGGGATGCATTGGCCATCGGCGCGGGCTTGAGCAGCGCCAGGGTGGGGGCTGTCGGCGGCTTGGGCGGATCGGCCACCACGATCAGGTTGCGCGAGCCGCGCACCTGGATGGTTGACGGCAGCATGCCTGCGGGGCGGTGCGGCTCCATGAGTTTGTCCAGGCGGCTCTGGGCGCAGCGCCGGACTTCCTCGAGAGTGATCGCGCCGCTGCGGTCCAGGTCCCTGGCATCGCCAAGCAGGCACTGACCCAGCGAGTGGGTCGCCAGGCCGCCGTACTCTTCGTTGTCCCAACTGACCTCGTTGGCACCGGCCGCCGAGATCTGGACAAAGTTCTCCTCGGGAACGCCCAGGCGCTGCATGGCCGGCAGGAAGCTGCGCGTCAGGGCGGCCTGATTGACGGCCATGCCGCACTGGTCGCCCGAGCGGGGGACGAACTTGGCACGAATGCTGACCGCCGAGCCCGCGATGGAGCGGGTGCGCGCTGCGCCCAGTCCCCCCGAGTAGCAGGCGTCGATCATCACCAAGGCCTTGTCGGCCCTCTGGCTGATCTTGGAGGTGTGGGCAGCCAACTCGGCCTCGGTGAGCACATCATCCACGGTGTGGCGGCCTGCGGTGTACGGGATGAATCCCTGCTCGCAGCGTCCACCCCTGGAGTAGCTGGTGCCGTGGCCCGAGAAGTAGACAAACACTTTCTCGCCCGGCTCAACCCTCTGGGACAGGCTCTGCAGAGCGGCCACGATGGCGGGCTTGGTGGCCTCCTGATCGCGCAGCTCGACGATGCGCTCCGAGGCCACCCCCATGGCCTGCGCCATGCGGCGCGCGGTTTGGATGTCCTTGGGAATCCCGGGAAGCGGGGCAGACTCCGAGGCCGCCGAGTATTCGCCCACCGCGACAATGAGCGCGTGATGGCGCGGTTGCGCCGCGGCCTGCCATGGCAGGCCGCAGAGCAGCATGGCCAACAGAGTGCCGAGCCGGTGGATGGGATTGCAGGTCAGCTTCATCTCAGACGGTCCCAATCGGGGGCAACGGGGCATGTTCCAAGGCAGCGCTCATCCTAGCGCGCCAGGAAGGCGAAGAAACCCGTCAGGCTCGTGCTCTCCCAGGGCACCTGCGCCCCCCCGGTCTCCCGGGTGACCTGCCGACGCACTTCCTTGAACACCTCCTCGATGGGCAGTCCGGGCTGCTGCATGGCCGTCAGCAGGTGCTTGGTGAAAGGGCTGTTGCGCTCGCCCCG
>CAYYYC010000033.1:0-4189 GCA_964475695.1 uncultured Rubrivivax sp. | reverse complement strand
CGATTGGATTCGATGCCATGGCCTGCAAAGTAGATCAGGGCCACATCGCTGGAGGGCAGTCGCTCGGCGAATTGCCGGGTGGCTTCACGCATTTGCCCCAAGGTGGCGTTGCGCACCAAGGTGGTCTGGAAGCCCGCCTTCCTGAGCGCAGCATCCATGTCGGCCGCGTCGTTGGCCGGGTTTTCCAGCGGGCTGACCCGGTAGCTGGAGTTGCCGATGAGCAGGGCGATGCGACGCTCGGGCCGGCCGGCGCCGACCCCTTCGGCTGCCGCGGGTTTGCGCTCGGAGGCTTCGGCGACTGCCGCTGCAGCGGGGGCGGGAGTGGGAGTGGGAGTGGCCAGAGCGGCCGCAGGCGGACCGAACGGATACAACTGCCGCTCCAGGGTGAAGGAATACTTCAGCTCGCCCGATTCCCAAAAACCGGTGCGCTCGACGCTGCCATCGGAGCGGTATTCGATGCCCTGACCATTTCGCAGACCATCGCGAAACTCCCCCACATAACGGCTCCCATCGGCTTGACGCTGCATCCCCGCGCAATCCTGAGCAGGGGTTGGGCGCCCGCAGGCCGGGAATCTCGAGGTCAGTCCGGGGACGGCAGAAATCTCGGGCGCCTCGGAGCCTGCCGCAGCGCTTCTTTCCCCGGCAAAGGGAAATTCCCTGGGGTCCAAGACCAGGGTTGAAGTCAGCGTCGAATGACCCCTGGACACGGGCGACCACTGGCCGGAGCGCACGACTTTGCCGTCCGGGCCGTATTCGATGCCCAAGCCGTGCGGAGAATCATCCTGCCACTGGCCTACATATCGCGAACCGTTGAGGTAGACGACGGTCCCGAAGCCGCTGCGCTTGCCGTCCTTCCACTGGCCGAAGTACCTGACCCCGGTGGAGTAGGTGAGGGAACCCGTGCATTGGTGCCAGCGGCCAGCGCTGTCCGCGCATGCAGGCAGCACAGCTTGTGCATGGCTGAGCAGCGGGGCGAGAAGCAGCAACAGGGTCAGGGTGAAGCGCATTGCGCAATCCTAGACCCGAACCCCCCGCAGCATCAATCCCGGAAAGACAGGCCCGCTTGGCGATTCGGACGCGACTCCAAGGCGCTGACCAATGCCTGCAGACCGACTTCCTTGCTCAGGCAGCCGAAGGCGCCTGCTTTGGCCATGGGTTCGGTGAAGTCTTGCGCCTGGACCGACAGCCCCAAGACAGCCACGTTGGGGCACTGCTGCCGAATGGTTCGTGTGGCGGCAACCCCATCGAGCAGTGGCATACCCACATCCATCAGGACCACGTCCGGCAGAAGTTCCAGCGCCTTTCGCACGGCCTGCGCGCCATCGCTGGCCTCGCCAATGACACAGATCTCCGACCGTGCCGCCAGCCGCAGGCGCAGATTTTGCCGAAAGTGTTCGTGGTCATCGGCAATCAGCACGCGCAGAGGCAAGAGTCCTGGGGGCTCGGGGTGTGCCCCATCCTGACGCCGCCGCTGGTGCCCGCCCGCCGTGTCCCCGTGCGCATGCCCGTTCCCCGCGGCACCGTTCGAGTCTGCCGGTGCCCGCAGGAAGACCTGACAACCGCCGCCCGGGCGACTGCGTATCTCCATCTCGCCCCCCAGCAAGGTCAGTCTCTCCCGCACGCTCAGCAGCCCCATGCCATCGCCTCGGCGGCTTTTGTTCTGAAGGCTGCGGGGGTCAAAGCCCACGCCGGTGTCTGAGACCATGATCTGGATCTGGTCATTGCCTTGGCGGGTCAGCTCCAGATGGGCGCTGCCCGCGCGGGCATGCTTGACGGCGTTGAACACCAGCTCCCGAACGGACTCGAACAGCAGGACTCGGGCGTCCAGCGCTGGGGTGTCGACCGATTCATCGACCGCTGCGGAGATGCTCAGCCCAAACTTGCGGCGCGCCCAGACCGCGAGCCACGCAAGCGCATCAGCCAACCCGCCGTTGTGCAGCACCGGGGGGAAGACCTCCACGCTCAGAGACCTTGCGGAATCGATCGCTTCGCGCAGGTCTCCATGGGCGCGAGTCAACACAGGATCCTTGCCCAGCCGGCCGATGGCCTCTTCGAGCGCGAGTTTGGCGCAGACAAGCTGCTGCTGCAGTCCATCATGCAGCGTTCGGCTGAGCACTTGGCGCGCGTTGTGCTCGGCCAATGTCAGCTCTGAGCTCAGCCGGCGAAGCTGGTGACCCAGCCGTTCGAGCTCGAGTTTCTGATGTCGCAAGGCATGGGTCGTCTGTGTCTGACCCAGCCCGCTCCAGGCGCGCGAGCCGAGGGTCCGCAGCAGCGCAGCGTCTTCGGGCCGCCATCGACGGACTCGGCCGGCGTACGCACAGGCTGCGGCCACCGCCTTCCCCGCCCTGGCAACGGGAACACAGAGCATGCTTGCGATACCCAGGTCGACCAGCCGATCGCGAAAGTCTGGGGGCACCAGGGGGTCCTTTGCGGCCTCTTGCACCGCCAAGCTCTGGCCGTCGACCAGCGATGCCTGGGACCAGACCAGATTGAGCGCGTCGCTGATGACCCGGGCCGCCTGATCCGCGCCTTCGGGTTCCTCGCCCACGGCCCTGAATGTCAGGCCGGGACCATCGATGAGCAGAAGCACTGCCCGGTCCGAGCCCAGCGCGTCCGCCAGAATTTCACCGGCCCGCCGGTTGAAATCCCAAGGGTTGATTCCCTCGTCCTGAGCGTGGTCGAGTTCCTCGAGCGCCCTCCATCCGAGCTGGGTTCGGAAGTTCTGGATGTCTCCGGAATCCTCTTGCGACTTTCCCGGTTGGCTCGAAGCATTTCTTTTACCCAAATCGGTCGCCTCCTTTTGGGTACTGCGCTCTTGCTCTTGTTCCGCGCCTTGTTATCGGCCAGGACTCTGCTCACAGAGTATGCAACGGATCTGGGCGCCGTTGGAATAGAAACCAGCGGCGCGTATGGAAGATATCTCAAGCAATGGCCCTGAGAAATTGCGGTCAGGGGGCCTGGGCTCCGGGATGCCGGAGGTCAGAGCCAGGGGTGGTCTGGCGGAGGCGGTGAGATTCGAACTCACGGGCCCTTGCGAGCCGGCAGTTTTCAAGACTGCTGGGTTAAACCGCTCCCCCACGCCTCCGCATGCCAGGGCAGTTTAGCTTCGCAGCGAACTTGAACAACCTCCCGCCGGCCGCCATCGATGCGCACCCCGGTCAGGGAGCCGCCCCAAACACACCCGGTGTCCAGGGCCAGCAAGTCGGGCCGATCAATCAGCCCGAGGGTGCTCCAGTGCCCGAAGGCCAGCGGGGTCCCGGTGGTACGGCGTTCGGGCAGGTCGAACCAGGCCATGAGCCCTTCGGGCGCCCGGACCTGCCCCTCCTTGGCCTGAAAGTCCATCGTTCCATTGGGTGTGCACCAGCGGATGCGCGTCAGGGTATTGACGATACAGCGCAACCGCGCCGCGCCTTGCAGAGCATCGTCCCAGCGACTGGGTTCATTGCCGTACATCTGCCCCAGGAAGTCGACCAGGCCAGGACCACGCAGCTGCGCCTCAACCTGTGCAGCATTCGCCAACGTGTCGGCCGCGCTCCAGGACGGCGCCACGCCGGCATGCACGCAAAGCCAACCATGCTCCTGAAGCGCCAGAGGCCGCTGCGCCAGCCAGCGCAGCATTTCCTCGCGGTCGCTCGCGTCAAGGATGTCGCCCAGGGTGTCGCCGCCTTGTGCAGGCCTGACGCCGTGAGCCACGGCCAGTAGGTGCAGATCGTGGTTGCCCAGCAGGGCCTGAGCGCTGGTGCCCATGCCCATGAGGCGGCGAACCGTGGCTGCCGAGGCCGGGCCCCGGTTGACCAGATCGCCCAGAACGGTCAGGCGGTGGCGCGAGACTGAGAAATCCCATCGCAACAGGAGTTCCTCCAGGGCTGGCAGGCAACCCTGGATGTCGCCGATGAGCAGGTGCATCGGCCGATTCTGCTACGCTTTGAGCCGTCTGCACTTTCCTGCCGTGCCCATCGCCTGCAAGCGCGCAGGCGCCCGGCTTGGCGTCCTGATGGACCTTGCGCTGCTTGTTGCCCTGATTCTGCTCAATGCGGCGTTCGCGATGGCCGAGATGGCGTTGTCGGCCAGCCGCAAGGCCAGGCTGCAGGTGCTGGTGGAAGCCGGCGAGTCCGGCGCCCGCTCGGCGATGGACCTGCACGACAACCCGACGAAGTTCCTCTCCACGGTTCAGATCGGCATCACATCC
>CAYYYC010000032.1:5467-13804 GCA_964475695.1 uncultured Rubrivivax sp. | reverse complement strand
CAAAGACTTTCCGAAAAATCCACTTGGCAGTCCGCGGAGGAAGTGTTTTCACTTCACTCTGTTTTCCCCTTTCTGCCAAGTGGCGGTTGCTTGCCCTACGAAAGACAAGCTGATTCCTATGCCGTCGCCTGAATGTCTGAAAAGACACCGGGCGACGGTAAAACCTATTGCGGCAGCAATGGGAAAGCCGTGCAAAGCGGCATGGAGACTAGCGGGCGCACGTCCTACGGGACGGCGCGCACCAGCGAAGCTCTAGGTTAGATGGCAAAGAGTCTCCCGCCTTCCCCGTGCATCGTATTGTCTACGCTCTGCTACGGGAGCGGGAGCACTCGAAAGCCCATGATGCAATCAAGCGTCATGGGCTTTTTGTGCTCCTGATATGCAAAACTTCTCTCGCTCCCTTGCCGCCATGCCTACGCCCCGCACCCTAGCGGAATTTAAGGCCGTCCAGGCCGCGCTCCTCTTGGCCAAGCGCGAAGAGAAAGCCCGGCGCGCGAACCAGGCCAGCCATCTCTCGACGCTCAAGCCTACGCGTTTCCAGGCCAAGGCCGGGAAGCGCGAGGCGAAGCATGACGCGTTGATGGCCGCACGCCATCAAGCCGAGGCCGGGCCCAAGTCACCGTTTGTGCCCAAGCCGGGCAAGAAACATTTCGAGTTCGTGCCCTACCAGCAAGGCGCGCAAGCGCAGCTGCGCCAGCACGAACGCACCAAGTTGCAGGCGCGGATCGCATACCAGTCCAGTGTCGTGCGGCAACGCCCGCACGACATCGTCGCCCGCCAAGAGCTGCGCCAGTATCAGGCGCAGTTCAAGGCGTTGCCGGTTCGCTGAAATCCCTTTCCCCTGTTCCCCGGCAGCCCGAAACAGGGAACCCACAAACAGCCAAGGCTGCGCCAATGAAAGCAAAAACAGTATGACCGTTCAGCCTCACTATGTCGAAGCCGCCCGCCGTTACCTCAACGGGGCGGCGGCCGACCGCTACGCCGCCGGCGACATGACGGTGACCGACGACGCGGGCCACGAGGCCATCGCGTCTATGGCCGGCGATGTCCTCGAAGAGTGGAGTGTTTCCCGAACCATGTCCCCGTATCAGCGCATTCTCGCCCTTGACGCGGCCGTCACCGCGTGCGAGTTCCCCGGCATTCCTGCCGGGATCAAGGCTGCCCTCAAGGAGGTCAGCCGGGAACTGGATGACTGGCACGAACTCCAGGCCGAGGCCGGCGACTATGATTTCGGTCAGTTTCTCAAGGACCAGACCGAGGCCGTCAAGGCCATGGCCGCGTGCCCGGAGGTTTTTGGAGGCGAATAGCCTTCCTCACCATGAGCCGCACAACTCGGACTTCAACGCCTTGGAAAGCATGGCGCACGCCCCGCTTCCGCTGGAAGCTGTTCGCGGGCGTCTCGCCCAAGGCCATCGTTGACGACTGGGCCGACAAGCCCGTCGCCGCGCGCAAGGAATACCCGCGCCGCCGTTCCAAGTAATGGACACCGACTCCTTCGAGGCCGCCCTGATCTGCGCCCTCTGGAATTCCGGGGACCGGGACGGCTGGACCCTGCTCGAATGGGCCAACGGCAGGAGGCTGCTCGTCGCCCGGAACCGCACTGTCTCGTTCTTCGTTCGCCTGAACCCCGACTGCACCATCGAACCCGACTAACCCCTTTCGCCCGTCCCCGGTGCCGTGTCACCATCACGGCCGCAGCCTGTTGCTGCGAGCCGGGGGCGGGCGTTTACCCGTAACTCCTATGCGTTGTCCCTCCTGTAACGGCCAAGGCTTCCTCCGTGGCTTCCATGCCTGTCGCCGGTGCGACGGCAAGGGGATCCTGTATCCCCGTTTCTTCGCCGCCGGTGAGACCCCGGCCAGTGCCGCCAAAGATTTGGCCTGGTGCCTTGGTGCCGTGGCCCTCACCTTGGCCGCAGCCTTGGCTTTCCTGTTTCTATGAAAACTCATCGTTGCTGGTGCCGCAAGTTTCGCGGCATCAAGTTCCGGGGCATCCTGTGCCCCCGTTGCGGGACCGAGGTCTCTCTGTCACCCAGTCGCCCGGCATCCTATTTCCGGGTGCTGGTCAACTGGATCCGGGAGTGGCTGTGAAAGACAGAGGATACACCTTGGGATCAGCTCGCCATTGGGGGCAACTGTTGAAGATTGCTTTTGGAAAGCCGCCGACCCATCTCCCAAACTACGGGCGAATCTACGCGCACTATTCCTCGGACTCTGCGGTCCAGATTCTGCGCTGTTGGAACGGTGCTCCTTCCTTCCATGCTTGGGCCCAGTCCCTTCCGCCTGAAGAGACCGCCAAGCTGTTCGCCATCCTGCACGAATGAACCATACCAACCACATCTACTTCGGGCACATGCTCAGGATTGCCACCAGCGATCCGGAGACCAACCGTGAATACTCCATCTTCAAAGCTGAAGACGCCCGCAAAGTGCTGCAACACTGGGTCAGCTCAACCATCTTCTATCGCTGGGCCCAATCCCTCTCCCCCGAGGACGCCGCCAAACTGTTCGCCATCCTGCACGAATGATTGAACCGAATTTCCACTACTTCGGACACCTGCTGATCATTGCCAGCGGTGATCCGACAGTTGCCCGGACCTACAATATCCCCGCCCAAGAGGCCCGTCGCCGGCTGCGATACTGGTCCGGCGCACCCAGCTTCAACCGCTGGGCCCAGGCCCTGCGCCCCCGGTATGCGGCCCTCCTGTTCGCCATGATTTCCGCCCCCGAGGTTCCCACGGACACCTCCTCGGGAAGCGGCTCACCCTAAAGTGTCCCCGGTAGTAAACTAGTATGAAAACGCAGCTCAGTCCCGCCGACACGCTCGATCGCGTCCTCGGCAACGTCAACCGCAACATCGCTTCGTTCCGCCGTCACGGGGGCGAAGCGGAACGGGAGATCCTTGTGTCCTCCCGGCAGAACGCCGAGGTCGTGCTCACCCGGCTCGGCCAGGCCACGGTCAACCGCGCCGGCTACAAGTGGGTGGCCACGCCGGCCGCGACGTTGAACGTCGCCCTTCATCAGCACGCCCAGCGCTGGGCGGCATCGCACCCTCGGCGCAGCCGTTTCATCAACGTGCCGGTGGTGAAAGGAGGTGCCCTGTGAGTCCGGCCCTCCTCTCCTTCGTCGCCGTCAACGGCGGCGTCCGCATCAACGGCGAACTGTGCCAGCCACAGTCCGCCCTCAGCATGGGCCGGACCCGGTTCGTCACCCCTCGGGGGACCACGGTGGTCCTCGACTCGGCCTCCATCAACGAGGCCATCACGCGCCGGGCCAACTCCGGTTGGTATACCCGGGACCAGCAGTGGAGGCGGCCGTGAAGCGTTCGCTCTCCTTTACCCTCGGCGACTACGGCTTGGAGCTCTATCTCCTAAGCCGGGCAGCCCGGTTCCACCAAGCCCTGATCCTTGTCGACTGGGACTGCGGCTTCCACTACGACCGCGACGAGGATCACACGCCCCGGTTCGACCTGCGTTTGGTCCTGCTCAACTGCACGCTGGTTGAGTTCTCCGTCTACAACATCCATCACGTGGAGGAGTCCGAATGAAACTCCACCTCTTCACCGCCCTCCATGTCGCATGGTGGGCGGTCGTCATCAACGCCGGCCTGGGCCTGCTCGCCCATGCCGTTTTCTTTGTCGCCCCCGATGGCCGTGACGCTGTGCTCCACGACCTCGGGACCTTTGCCCTGTTAATCCGTGCCGTGTTCTTTCGCGGCCCCATCCTAGTCATCCATGAACCCAGTAACTGAAATCACCGAAGAACTGCAAAGCCACATCGTCGCCTCGATCCTCGAGAACGACCAACGCTTCAATCTCGTCGTGCGCCAGCACCTCGAGGCCTACAAGGCCGGGCGCATCACGCTGTCCCGGTTCTGCCAACTCCGCAACAACGCACGCGGCAACGCGTTGCAGCATCACACTGTCGGTCGTTAACGTAACCAGTAAACAAGCACCTATGAACCTAGTAGAACTCAACAAGATCCTCCCCACCCTCATCTCCAACCGCGAGCCCGTCCTGTTGGTCGGACCTCCGGGCTGTGGCAAAACCACCGTCGTCAAGGACATTGCGAAATCCCTTGATCATCGTCTCGTCATCCGGCATCCGGTCGTCGAGGAATCTGTTGACAGCAAAGGACTGCCGGCCTTCTACGAGGGCGGCACCCGTGCCCGCTTCACGCTCACCGATGACTGGCGTCAGCTCATCGAGGCCACCGAGCCGACCGTCTGCCTGATCGACGACATCGGCCAGGCCCCCAACTCAGTGCAGGCACCCTACATGCAGTGGATGCTGGAGCGCAGCTGCAACGGCCAACGGCTCAGCGATCACGTCACCTTTGTGGCGTGCACCAATCGCCGGGGTGACGCGGCCGGGGTGCAGGGGCTCATCACTCCCCTGCTCTCCCGTTTCACGACGGTCATCAACGTCGACTTCGACGTGGCCGGCTGGGTCAAGTGGGCCATTGCCGCCGGCATGCCCAACGAGCTGATCGGTTACGCCCGGTTCCGTCCGGACAACATCGGCAACTCGTTCAAGCCGAGCCGGGACATGGAGCCGAGCCCCACGCCCCGTGGCTGGGCCAGCGTCGGCCGCATGTTCAACCTCGGCATCACCGGGGACGGTGCGACCGAGGCTTGGACCGGTGCCGTCGGCAAGGGTGCGGCCGTCGAGTTCAAGGCGTTCGTCGACGTGTATGGCAAGCTGCCCAACACCGACGACATCCTCAAGGATCCGACCAACCATCCGCTGCCGGACAAGCCGGACGTGACCTACGCCCTGCTCACCGCCCTGTCCTCCATCGCCACGGTCAAGAACCTCGGCACCGTGCTCAAGTTCATCGAGCGCCTGCCGATGGAACATCAGGCCGTCTTCATGGTCGATGCCTATGCCCGGCTCGGCGTGAAGATCGTGACCCACCCCGCCTACACCAAGTGGGTGCAGGCTAACAAGTCGATGGTGTTTTCGTGATATGAAGCAGACCTACCCGGACTTCGAGTCCCTCTGCCATGCCTACCTCAGCGAATCGCCGCCGCCCTATGGCCGGCTGACCCGCTCCGGCCGCATCGTCCGCGCCTTCTTTGAAGGCGACGTGATCTACAGTTACGGGAAACACTGGCCCCTGGGCCGTCGGATTCTGGAGGATCATGTCCTGCTGATCTGCGCCCGCAGCTACTCAAATACCACTTCGAAGCAGCGGTGGAAGTTGCACTACGAGTGCATTCGAATCGTTCCGGGCGGTCGGCCGGTCTGGCACCAGCACCACGTTCAGGATGTGCTTGCACCCCCTGAAGCGGAATGCCTGCACCGGTTGCAGCTGATCCTCGATGGCGATGCCAAGGTGCAGGCCCGACCGACCAATGTCCGGGCGGCCTATGCCTGGTTCTGCCGTCGTCCGGAATTCATCTCCGCGTATCAGCACTTCTGCACCGAGGTTGCCGGCATCATGCCCCAAAGAACCCCGTTACCCGAACCCCTGTTACCTGTTTACCATGCCTGCCAAATGCGTTACTCCGACCTCCGAGCCCCCGTTGACGTGGCCTGAGGACTCCCAATGGAAACCGAAGATGGACTGGGCCCGCTACCGGATGGTGCGGGACAACCCGTTCTTCGCCTCCTGCCTGCTCAATCTCCGGGTGGAGAAGTCGCTGGCCGTCCCCACCATGGCGACCAACGGCCTCGAGATCCTCTACAACCCGTGGTTCGTGGCGGCCATGACCCGCGAACAGACCCTCGGCGTGCTGGCCCATGAGATCCTGCACGTCGTCGGCCTGCACATGATCCGCCGCCAGCACCGCCACATGAAGGGCTGGAACTGGGCCTGCGACGCCGCCATCAACGGCCTGCTGGTCGACAACAAGTTCGTGCTCCCGCAAGGGTGCGTCGAACCGATCCGGGGCAAGACCCCCGAGCAGATCTACGACGAGCTGCCGAACGAGGACAAGACCAGCGGCGGCGACGGCGACTGCACCATCGGCGAGGTGACCGACGCCACCGACGGCAACGGCGACCCGGTCTCCAGTGCCGGGGCCAAGGAGCTGGCTGACAAGGTCACCTCGATCACGGTGCGCGCCGCTCTCCGCGCCCAGCAGGCGGGCAAGGTTCCCGCCGGCATGGAGCGCCTCGTCGACGAGCTGCTCGAGCCGCTCATCCCGTGGCGGGATGTGCTCGCCCGGTTCATCTCCGCGAAGGCCGCCAATGACTGGTCCTGGCAGCGTCCGAACCGGCGCTACCAGCAGTCCGGCCTGTATCTGCCCAGCCCTGACGGCACCCGGCTGGCCAAGGGTGCGGTGGCCTGCGACACGTCCGGCTCCATGGATCAGGAGCAGCTGCGCGAGGTATGCAGCGAGCTGCTCGGCCTGTGCGAGATGTTCGACGCCGATGAGGATCCCTCGCTCGACGTGATCTGGTTCGACCACGCCGCCTGCCACCAGACCGTGGCCACGGCCAGCGACCTGCGTCCGGTCGGCGGGGGCGGCACCAGTTTCCGCGTCGCCTTCGAGCAGATCTCCGTGCTCAGCCTCCGTCCGGCATGGCTCGTCATGCTGACCGACGGCTATTGCGATGACTACGGCCCGGACCCCGGTTACCCCGTGCTCTGGATCCTGACCAAGGGACGGCGGCCCGAGTTCAAGCCGCCGTTCGGTGAAGTTGCCCATTACATGTGATCCCCATGACCATCTATTCCTCCCGCCTCAAGGCCGTCGACGCCTGGTGCTCCGGCACCACCGATCCCGGCCGCACCCGTGACGGCGCGGTCACCTTTGCCGGTGACACGCTGCGCTACTTCAACGCTCCGGTTGCCCGGCGCGACCCCGCCACCGGCTGGATTCGCGTCCGGCACACCGCCTACGGGGCCCATCAGTTCGAGGATTATGTGCCTTCGGCCATCCCCGGGTTGGGCTTCTGGGTCAACTACCTGGCCGACGGCGTGACTTCGGCGGGTCTGTCTGCCAAGTTTCGCAATGCCTACCGTGGCTGCACTGTGGAGTGGCGCCCGTCTCTCTGGCCGGACGCCACGTATAACAATTCGATGGTATACCTGAAACGCTCCGCCATCTGGACCCACGATCTGGATCTCCCGATCAACGTCGACACGGTCCGGGCCTACTGGCAGAAGGAAGCCGAGCACGTCCTTTACCGGATGCACTGGAAGACGTCCCGGATGCGGTGGCAATACGCCTGCAACATGTTCCAGCAGCTGATGCAGGGACAGCTCGCCGCCGTGGCCAGCCTCGAAGGGGTCCCGACTCCCCTCGACTGGTTCCCGGTATCCGAATACGATGCGCTGCTCATCCGCTTCGACGAGAAGAATCAACCCGCCCGTTTCCCTTGGCACCTCTGGTTCAGGAATCAATATGATCGCTGACATTCTCCACCGGACCAGTCTCCTCCATCAGAAGATGACGGAGGCCGGCTTCCCCCTCACCGAGATCTCCGAAATCCCCGACGGCTTTGCCTTTGCCTTTGCGGGTCCGGAGTATCTTCGCCAGCATGCGGATCAGGACACCAAGCCGGGAGATTGGGGTTACAAATACTGCATCTACAAGGCACCCCGAGTCACGGTCACCGGCACCCTGATCCGGATCAACGGGAACCTAAGTGCCACCAACACGTCGACCGTGTTCACCAGCGGCACGCCGGTTGACATGACCGGTCGCTTCGCCGAGCAGGTGATGGACCACATCAAAGGTCTCAAGTCCCGCCGCAGCGATGCCCGCACGATCCTCGATCGCCTCGACCACATGACCCGGTTCCTCGGTGACACGGAACATGATTGGCCGAAGCGCAATGCCTGTGCCGTGTGGATGAGCGGCGACCGGTGGTCGGTCGAGAATGTCGCCGGTCTCCTGCAAGGAGTTCCCGGGCACCTCGTGCTGGCTACCCGGGATCTGCTTGAGCAGTATCCGCGTAAGGTCGAGGGGGAGGACAAGCAACCCCTTGACATTCTGGATACCTTCCTCTCCGAGGTATCCTGGGCCCGGCACATCCTGTCCCTTGAACTCCCGGCCCCCATCCGGGTGCCTGCCAAATTCCGCAGCTTCGCCCATGACTTCAACACCTTCAGCTGGGACACTCCCTGACATCATCGTCGACCGGGCCGTGCGGTCCGCCACCCCCGACATGCCCGCATGGGGTGACCGGCGACTCCGCAACTGGCTCCTCGTTGCCGGAGTTCTCCCCGGCCTGTTGCCCCGCATCCTGAACCGGCTGACGCCCGAACAGCAGGCCCGGGTGGCGTGTTACTGCCTGGTCCATGACCCGGACCGGGTTCACCTCGATCACATCAACGACCTATGCCAATCACTCTGAAACGGGAACGGGTTAGCGAGATACCTTGGACC
>CAYYYC010000032.1:0-5367 GCA_964475695.1 uncultured Rubrivivax sp. | reverse complement strand
CTCTACTTCCAGTTCCTCCTCCGCATCGCCCTCGGCCCCGACCGGGACAAGCTGACCGAAACCCAGCTGGCCGCCGCCCATGTGGCCAGCCACACCATCCCCCATGAACGCCGAACCTGAGCTTCCCTTCGAGCTGGCCGCTGCCTACTCGGTGGCCCGAACCCTTCCCCGGAACAAGCTGCTGCTCAGCATCCATGCGAAGAACGGCATCTCCGTGCTCCGGCTCATGGGTCCGGGGTTAAAGGTAGAGCTGGACCGGTGGAGCTACAGATCCGAGGACGAAACTCGGAACGTCGTTTACAATTGGAAACTCACCGCGAAGTATATTAGGGAACAAGCGGCTCTACCCGAGGGGGATCGCACGTTCCTCATCTACGATAATAAAGGCGTTTTTCACTTAGTCCACCTGCTCCTGAAACCAGAAAACGTATGACCACTGAACAAGCAACCGACATCACCGGCGGCCTGTCCTACCCCAGCAAGATGCCGGGTCCGGCCTGGAACATCCCCGCCACCCGCTGCCTCACCGGCAGCAAGTTGCGGACGGTGCCCGGTTCGACCTGCGAGAAATGCTATGCCCTGAAGGGACGCTACGGTTTCCCCTCGGTGCAGGCCGCCCTCGAACGCCGGCTCAAGTCCTTCGATCACCCCGACTGGGTGGAGGCCATGGCCTCCCTTATCGGCGACACCCGGTGGTTCCGCTGGTTCGACAGCGGCGACCTGCAATCCGAGCACATGCTGCTGCGGATCATGGACGTGTGCCGGCGCACCCCGAAGACCAGGCACTGGCTCCCGACCCGGGAATACGCGATCGTCCGCAAGGTGGTCGAGGCTACCCCGGTGCCGAAGAACCTGACCATCCGGCTCTCGGCCCACATGCGGGAGCAGCGGGTGCCCCAGTCCCTGCTCAGCCCCGGCGTGGTGGCCAGCAATGTGAGCAAGCAGTTCTACAGCTGCCCGGCTCCCCAACAGAACAACCAGTGCGGCGAGTGTCGCAAGTGCTGGGATCGCCGGGTGAAGAACGTGACCTACAAGTTGCATTGAGTTATGAACGAGAACGATCAAACCACCGAACCCACGTTCGACGAGGCCGCGCTCCTCGCCGCCTACGTCGGCCGGGTGCAGGATTCCCTGGTGATCCGCACCCGAACCGCCAAGGAACAGGCCGAGTGGCTGGGCGAACTGCGCAATGCCCTCAGCAAAATCAGATTGGTGCACCACGATCCCAGCAACTCGTCCCCGCGCGACACCTACCATTCGCTGGGAGCCTCGCTCTACCGGCTGGAGGACCACCAGATGTGGGGCTTTCTGCCGGGCCTCCAGCTCTACGAATACAGCATTCCCGTCTCCCAGCACCTGCTCCTTGCCCCGCTCTTCATCATCTCCGTCACCCCGCACGGCACGTTCCGCATCGAGTCGCGCCTCAAGGGAAAGCCGGTCGAACTGAAGCAGCGGAACGAGGTGCAGGACTGGATCTTTGACTTCTATGCCGAGCTCGGCTATGGACCAAAGGTCCAAGGTGCCAATGAATCATGAGCCGCTACCGCTACGAACCCAAGCTGAACGCCTTCAAACGGAAGGTCGTCTTCGTCCACGACGACGGCACCCCGTTCACCGTTGAGCTGCGCCGCCGAACCCTGAACCAAGGATCCTATCTACCATGCCCCGTGACCATGCCGAACACATCACCCGTCTCCTCGCCGCCTTCCAGCGGGTGCTCGACTCCGACGACAATCTCGAACCGATCGAGGTGACCAGTGCCGCCCTGCTGCTGGCCCTGTCCACCGCGCATCACCACTCCCGCATGCCGCCCGACATGGCGGTCAAGGAACTTCTCGAGGACCTGTATGCCATCTACCTCCAGAACAACTAAACGTCGGCCCAAAAAACAGCCCCGCACCGTCTGCGTCTACGAGCAGATTCACTACACCTACCCGTGTCCCCGGTGGGTGAAGACGGAGAAGCAGGCGACTGAGTGGTTCCTGAACCTCACCTCGGTTGAGCGGGATCACTTCGCAACGATGATCGAGATCGACCACCGTGCCGTGGAAATCGTATGAACCCCACCCTGAAACCCGAAGATCTGATCTGCCTGCTGGAGGTGGCCCGGGTCGCCCTGAACAGCGACATCTGCCGCGCGGTAGTCGGCGACCAGATGGACCTGAACGACGAAACCCTGATCGAGCTGCGGGATGCCGTGGCCAAAGCATTGCAATGAAAAACCCCCTCATCCGCCGCCCCCATGTGAAGCGGTTCGTCCTGGAACTGTCCCAGAAAAACCGGAATGGCAAGTTCACCCGGGTCGGACAGGAGTTTTACGACCGCGCCGAAGCCCAGTTCAAACAGTGGCTGGTCGACGCGGTGTTCCGTCACCCCTCGGTGGGGAAGACCTTGAAGTGATACGAAATCAACCACCATGAAATCAACCACCATGAAATCTACCTGTCTCGTCCCCGATTGCAAACGTCCGCAGAAGTGCCGCGGTCTGTGCAGCACCCACTACGCCTACACCACCCGACTGATCGCCAATAAAAAGGCGCCCTCGTTCCGAGTGCTGGAGGAACGCGGCAAGGTGCTGCCTTCCAAACGCGCCAGGAAATCCGGATTTGTCACCTGGCTTAACGGGAAATGAAAGTCCTCGTAGGCTGCGAGTTCTCCGGCACCGTCCGGGACGCCTTCGCGCGGCTCGGCTGGGAGGCATGGTCCTGCGACCTGCTTCCCTCCGAGTCGCCGGGTGGCAACCACATTCAGGGCGACCTGCTGCAGGTGCTGGATCGGGGCTGGGATCTGGCCATCTTTCATCCGCCTTGCACTTACCTGTGCTCCTCCGGGCTGCACTGGAACAGGCGGCGGCCGGAACGGGCGGCCCAGACCGAGGCGGCGCTGGAGTTTGTCAGCCAGCTCATGGCCGCCCCCATCCCGCACATCGCCATCGAAAACCCCATCGGCTGCATCAGCAGCCGCATCCGTCCCCCGAACCAGATCATCCAGCCGTGGCAGTTCGGTCACCCCGAATCGAAGGCCACCTGCCTGTGGCTCAAGGACCTGCCACCGCTGGTGCCCACGCAGGTGTTGACCAAACCCTCCACCGGCTGGCTCAATCAGACCCCATCCGGTCAGAACAAGCTCGGCCCCAGCAAGGACCGCTGGAAGCTGCGCAGTCTGACCTATCTCGGAATCGCCGACGCCATGGCGACCCAGTGGACCAAGCACCTGAAACCATGAACCCCTCCAAACGAGCAACCAGTCACGTGGCGGATGCGCCTCCGAGGAAAGGGGAGATCGGCCTGGCCATGCGCCAAATCGCCGCGGCCCACAAACGCCTCATGCCCTTGACCCGGTGCCACCCATGGCGGGCCAAGTTTCGACCTTCCGCGCCACCAGCAGCTGCGCGGGATAGCAAGTAGGATAGGGGTTATCTGCACTCCACTACCGGTGTCGAGCCGCCCCGATACCGTATCCGGACAAGCGCTGGTGGGCGGCCTCTTTTCAAACCTGAGCAGGCTTCAGCCGGGCCTGCACCTCGATCCGATTGAACCGCGCATCCCCGCCGATGGGTTCGATGTAGTTGGTGCCGCTCTTCCCCACAACTGCGATCTCCCAGAACAGGAACCGGCCTTCCTCGAACACGGGCCACTCGGTTCCGATGTCGGGCCGGGTGTTGGCGAGCAGGCTGCTGGTGTTGGTCCGGGTCTCGGGGCAGAGCAGGTCCTGATCCGCCGTCGTGCGCCAGATCACCTCGCAGGTATCGCCCGCCACTCGAAAATCCGCGGGGATGTTGGTGTCCGAGTTATATCCAATCGCATCCGGGTTCGCCGAAGGGTTGGGATCGAGCGCCGAGTAACCGGTGCCAACGCGCAGGCGCAGGTAGCAGCTCTCGCCGAAGGCCGGCAGCACCTGCTTGTCGAGCAGGAGGTTCTTGATCACCTTCTCCTTCTCCATGTTCCCAAACGGGAAGATCCCCCGCATGATGGAGAAGTAGCCGTCCTCGCTGTATTCCCCAGTGCTGGGAACATAGGCACCGGCATCGTTAAAGGTGCCAGCTTCCGTGGGGTTGGTGCACCGTTCCCGGTAGAACACGAGCCCGATGTCCTTGATGCAGTAATCCTGGGCGGAGGCGCCCAAATACGTGGCCCGGGTTTCGCAGCCGCCGCAAAAGTCCTCCACCATGCGGCCGCCGAGCGCCGCGCACAGGGAGTTCAAATCCCCGTCACCGCAGTATTCGTCGAGCCACTGGTCCAAGGTCTGCCGGGTGTCCGGCACGAAGTTGGCAAAGGCGGTGAACCCGTGGTCAAGGTAGTCCGCAGCCTGGCTGGCCGTGTTGTAGATGAAGGTCCGTGAGTTGGCGCAACCGCTGCCGCTCTTGGGATAGCTCCACCAGATCTCCTTGGTCACTGGGTTGAAGCCCGCCACCAGTTCGGTGCAGCACCCGGAGTCCAGTTCCGTGAACATCTGTTTGCTGGCCCGATGCACCGTCTCGTCCCGCACGGGTCCGGTGACGAAGATGTTGTATTTGTAGACCGCGTCGTCCCCCACCCACCAGGCAGTATCGCCGTCACTGACCAGCGAATTAGGGTAGGCCAGCAGCCCGGCACCGGCGCGCGGCTCGACGTAGATGCGCTCAAAAGTGAAGCTGTTGCCGTCAAAGAGACACTTGTAGATGCTCTTGTTGGTAAAGACCAGCAGCGTGTTGAAGAGTTCCACCGCGCCCGTGATCGCCTCGTTGTAGGGCAGGTCCTGGAATCCGGCGACGGTGTCCGAGCCGGCCAGCCACCGGGTGGGATTGTTGAACCCCGAGAAGCGGATGCGGCTGGGGTAAGCCACGCCCCGTTCCACCGTGTTCATCAGGAAGAAGCAGCCGTTGAAGCTGCGGACGATCTTGGCACTGTCCAACCCGACGCCTGCTGTGGGGTTGTTCTGCAGCTCAGGAACCGTGGCCACCGAGGCCGTCCAGTTGCAAGGGTCGGAGAAGTTACCGAAGGTGTGCTGAACGGGAGCGTCCACCCCGTTGGTGAACAGCAGGGTATTGCCCAACTGAGCACACTGGAACCGATAGGCCGTCGTGGTTCCGCCGTAGCCCCGGCCGATCACCCGCCACTCGTTGCCACTCTGCAGATAGATGCGGCTGTTGGTGGCCGCGTAGAGCTTCCGGCTCTGCGAGGTTGACTCGGCGGCAAAGAGCAGGGTCACCGGTTCCCGGACAAAGTTGTTCCCCTCCATGGTCATCGCCCAGCAGTCGCGCTGGTCGTGGAGATCCTGGTTCAGGAAAGCGGCCGGCCCGAAGTCCAGTTTCTGCCAGCCCGCGCGCCGGGCCCGCCGGTTGTCCGGCGTCACGCTCATGTTGAGCAGCCAGCGGAAGGAGTTCGC
>CAYYYC010000031.1:8010-14189 GCA_964475695.1 uncultured Rubrivivax sp. | reverse complement strand
AGCAGGGTTCTGTGGGTGTGGACCACACCCTTGGGGTTGCCCGTGGTGCCCGAGGTGAAGAACATGGCCGCCACATCGTCCGGCGCAGCCTGGGCCACTTCAGCCTCGAAGAAGCCGGGGTTGCGCGCAAGGAAGTCTGTGCCTGCCTGCAGCAGCCCGTCGAGCGAGTCGAGCCCGTCCTCGCGGTAGTTGCGCAGCCCCCTATCGTCATCAAACCAGATGTGGGTGAGTTGCGGACACTCCCCGCGCAAGTCCAGCAGCTTGTCGACCTGTTCCTGGTCCTCGACCACGGCAAAGGAAATCTCGGCGTTGTTGATCGGGAAGACATACTCCGTGGCCACCGCATCCTGATAGAGCGGCACCGGGATCGCTCCGAGCGCTTGGGCTGCCAGCAGGGTGGCGTACAGGCGCGGCCGGTTCTCGCCGATCACGACAAGATGCTGCCCCCTGTGAAGCCCGCTCTGGGCCAGGCCGCCAGCCAGGCCCCGAACCAGATCGGCCAGCGCCGACCAGCTCATGGTCTGCCAAATCCCGTACTCCTTCTCGCGCAAGGCCGGCGCTTGCGGGCGCTCGGCAGCGTGCTTGAGAAGAAGTTGGACGAAGGTGGTCTGCACCGCAGGTCTCCCGAATCGCGAAACACCGCCATCCTAGGGGAGACTTTGACGCCGAGATGTCATTCGGGCGACAATCCGAGCGCTTTCCGACCGGGATTTACCCTAGCCTCCACCCGAATCGTGCCCAAAGCCCGCGCGCCCCTGCCCCCTGCACAGATGCTGCCGCTGATTCAGCGGGCACGCGGGGTGCACGACGCCGAGCTCGGCGACATTCCCTGGCTGGGGGTTCTGCAGGAAGCTCAGAGGGCCAGGGCCCTGGCGGACCTGAGGGTCGTGGAAGCTCAGCCCGGCGACATGATCTGCAAGATCGGGCGGCCGGCCAACTTCTGGTTCGGCGTTCTCGACGGCCTGATGAAGATGAGCAACGACCCCTCAGTGGGCTTCACGATCACCTTCACCGGGATCCCGCCCGGCGCCTGGTTCGGCGAAGGCACGCTGCTCAAGCGCGAACCCTACCGCTACAACATCGAAGCGCTGCGGCGCACGGTGGTTGCGGGCCTGCCTGCAGCCACCTTCAGCTGGCTCCTGGAAACCAGCATCCCGTTCAACCGATATGTGATGAACCTGATCAACGAGCGGCTGGGGCAGTTCATCGCGGCGCGCGAAGCCGACCGGATTGCGGACCCCGACATCCGCGTGGCGCGAAGCCTGGCCGCGCTGTTCAATCCGGTGCTCTATCCCTTGGTGGGGCAGCTTCTTCGGATCACGCAGCAGGAGTTGGCCTACCTGGTGGGCCTGTCGCGGCAGCGGGTCAACGAGTCTCTGCGCGCGCTGTCCGATGCGGGGCTGGTTCGCGTGGACTACGGCGGGCTCCAGGTGCTGGACCTCCCGGGCCTCCGGCGATTTGGCGCGGATCGGCCGGCCTGAGTCTCGGGGAGGCAGGCTCAGCCATCCGGCTCGTTGGCCACTCCGGCCGCCACATGGCCTGCCGGAACATGCGCTGCAGCGCTGTCGACATGGCCGGTCTGGTCGTCGAAGAACAGGTCGGGTTTGAACTCCCTGAGGAAGGCCCCCTTGCCCAATCCGCCCAGGAAAAAGGCCTCATCGACTTCGATCTTCCACTGCATCAGGGTGCGGATCGCCCTCTCGTGCGCCGGCGCACAGCGCGCGGTCACCAGTGCCGTGCGGATTCGTCCCGCGGCATGCGGCGCGCCCTGGAGGCGATGGAGCGCGGCCAGAAAGGGTTTGAAGGGGCCATCCGGCAGGGGCTCACCCGCCCGGTCGTTCTCGTGCTCCTGGAAGGCCGGCAAGCCACCGCGGCGGTAGACCCGCTCCGCCTGATCGGAAAAAAGGACGGCGTCACCATCAAAGGCGATCCTCACTTCATCGGGATGGTCGCCCGAAGCCGGGACCGACTGCGGCAGCACCCGCGCCGCGGGAACGCCTGCGGCCAGCGCCGAGCGCACATCACCTTCGTTGGCGGACAGGAACAGGTGCGCTCCCAGGGGCCTGAGGTACTGCCACGGGCTGCGGCCCCGGGTGAACACCCCCCGCTCGACCGCCAGCCCATAGTGGCGTGCCGAGCGAAAGACACGCATGCCCGAGGCTGGGTCGTTGCGGGAAAGGATCACGACCTCCACGCTGGGCTGCTGCGTGTTGAACTCCAGCAGCTTTCTCACCAGCGAGAAGGCCACGCCCGGTTGGGCGGGCACATCCAGGCGCCGGCTCTGCAGCGCCTGGTATGCGCTGTCGTCCTGGGACTCGAACAGCCTGTTTTCCTCCTCGAAGTCGAAGAGGGCGCGCGAGGAAATGGCCACGATGAGCCGACCGTCCAACGATGCATTCATCGCTGAAGTCTAGGCCCACCCAGGCTCAAGGCTTGAGCCTGTCGCACAGAGGAGCTCAGGGGTCAGCGCACCCACGCATTGAGCTCGATGATTGGCATGAGGACAGCCAGCACGATGACCATCACCATGGCGCCCATGACCACGATGAGCAGCGGCTCGAGCAGGGTGGCCAGCGCCATCGCACGGCGTTGCACCTCGCCGCCAAGCTGCGCGGCGGCGCGGCCCAGCATCTTGGGGAGTTCGCCCGTCTGTTCCCCCAGTCGCGCGAACATCGCCAGCAGGCTGGGGAAGCGCGGTTTGTCGGTCAGAGCGCTGGCCAGCGGCGCGCCCTCGCGAACCTGCGACAGCGCTTCCAGGGCGTCCTCTTTCATGGCCCGGTTCGACAGCGTTTGGGCCGCTGCCTGCAAGGCCTTGAGGATCGGGACCCCGGCTGCGGCAAGCATGGCCAGAGTGCCGGCGAATCGGGCGCTGTTGTAGCCGGTGGCCAACCGCCCTGCCAGGGGCACGCGCAGCCACAGGCCGTCCGCCCACAGGGCCACAGCCGGGATGCGCAGGGCCCACCAGCTTGCAGCGGCAATCGCGGCCAGGGCGCCCAACATCAGCCAGCCCTGCTGGCGGATGAAGCCGCTGATGGCCAGCATCATCAGTGTCAGCCCGGGCAGCGGACGCTTGGACCCTGCAAAAACTCCGGCGACCTGGGGCACCACGTAGGTCACCAGAAAAACCACGACCACCACGGAAAGCACTGCCACGATGGCTGGATAGAGCGTGGCCGCCAGCAGCTTTGACTTCAGCGCCTGACGCTCTTCGAGATCTTCGGCCAGACTCTCCAGAACCTGCCCTAGGGCCCCAGTCTGTTCGCCGGCGGCGACAACGGCACGATAGACCTCATCGAACTCCCGAGGGGCCCGAGCCAGCGCCTGGGCAAAGGGCGAGCCCGCGTTGACCTCGCTGCGCAGCAGGGCCAGCAACTCACGCTGGCCCTGCTGAGACGATTCATCGATCAGCGCAGTCAGGCTGCGCTCCAGCGGAAGGCCAGCCCCGAGCAGGCCGGCAAGCTGCCGGGTCCAGATGGCCAGACCCGTCGGGCTGAAGACGCGCCGTTGCCACCAGGCGCGGGAGAGGCCCGGCTGCGGGCCCTCGACCTCCACCGCGGCCACCGCCATCGGAACGAGCTCGCGCCCGCGCAGTTGTTGCCTGGCGGCACGCTCGGTGTCGGCCTCCAGCAGGCCCCTGACCAGGTTGCCCTGAGAATCGAGCGCTTCATAGCGGTAGGCGGACATGGGTTCGGTGCCGGTTCGAGTCAAGCGCTATTGGCGCGTGACACGCAACACTTCCTCGGCGCTGGTCAGCCCCAGACCCACCAGACGCTGCCCGTCCTCCCGCATGGGTCTGAGGCCGGCCGCCACCGCCGCCGCAGTGAGCTCGCTCTCGGGTGCTCTGGCGTGGATCAGTTCGCGGACTTCGGCATTGGCAGTCATGAGCTCGTAGACGCCGGTGCGGCCCCGGTAGCCCGTGTGGCCGCAATCCGGGCAGCCCACCGGGTGCCAGAGGCCCTGCCCATCCTCGCGCCTGCAGCGAGGACAGAGTTTGCGCACCAGGCGCTGGGCCAGCACTCCGAGCAGTGAGCTTGAGAGCAGAAACGGCTCCACGCCCATGTCGGTCAGGCGCGTGATCGCGCTGGGCGCGTCGTTGGTGTGCAATGTGGCCAGCACGAGGTGTCCGGTCAGGGAGGCCTGGATCGCGATCTGCGCGGTCTCGTAATCGCGGATCTCTCCGATCATGATGACGTCCGGATCCTGGCGCAGGATGGCGCGCAGCGCCTTGGCAAAGGTCAGCTCGATCCTGGCGTTGACCTGCGTTTGGCCGATGCCTGGCAGCTCATACTCGATCGGGTCTTCGACCGTCAGGACATTGGTGGTGGTCGCATCCAGGGTCTGCAGCGCCGCGTACAGGGTCGTGGTCTTGCCGCTGCCGGTCGGGCCGCTGACCAGCACGATGCCATGCGGCTGCCTGACCAGCTGCTTGAACGGCTCGAGCACTTGCGGGCTCATGCCCAGGCCTTCGAGGGTGAAGCGGGTCTCTCCCTTGTCCA
Source organism: uncultured Rubrivivax sp. (assembly GCA_964475695.1). GTDB lineage: Bacteria > Pseudomonadota > Gammaproteobacteria > Burkholderiales > Burkholderiaceae_C > RFTU01. The sequence continues at coordinate 9,693 of CAYYYC010000031.1, read as the reverse complement.
GGATTCGAAGCACGGCCCGCTCGCCATGGGCGCTGGGCAGGGTCGAGACGCGAACATCCACCGCCCGCCCGCCGATCCTCAGCGAGATCCTCCCGTCCTGGGGCAGCCGCTTCTCCGCAATGTCGAGTTCGGCCATGATCTTGAGTCTTGAGATCAGCGCCGCGTGAAGGGCCCGGTTGGGCTGAACAACCTCGCGCAGTGTTCCGTCAACCCGAAAGCGCACCGAGCTGGCCCGCTCGAACGGCTCGATGTGGATGTCGCTGGCTCCGTCCTTGGCAGCCTGGGTGAGCAAGGCGTTGAGCATGCGGATGATGGGCGCATCGTCGGCCGCCTCAAGCAGGTCCTCCACCGCCGGCAGGTCCTGCAGCAGCCGGGAAAGGTCCACCGCGCTCTCCACTTCACCAACCACGGCTGCGGCATCGCCTCGCCCCGCCGCATAGGCCTGGGAGATTCGCGCATCCAGAAGGTCCTCGCCGATTTCCTCGACGCGGCTGCAACGATGCAGACGCCTGACCTCAGCCATGGCCGGCCAGTCGGTCTTCGCCGAAGTGAACAATGTGGCCAGCCGACCATCGTCCTCCAGCAGCACCCGGTGGGCTTTGGCGAAGCCGTAGGGCAGGGGAAACCTTGCCGTCATGGCGGGTCCGTCCTAGCGGCCGGTGGGGCCGGGCTGGGCCGGCGCCGGGTTGCCGGCGCCCTTGACGGCAGGGAGTTGCGGCATCGGCTCGTCGTTTCGCAGACCGTCGCGAGGCGGCAGGGCCTGTTGGGCACGGATGGCCTCGTAGCGATCCAGAGTGATCGAGTCCGACGCCTGTTGGTTGCGCATGACCACGGGCCGCAGGAACACCATGAGGTTGCTCTTGACCCGCCGGCGGTTTTCGCTGCGGAAGAGCGACCCGACCACGGGAAGGCCTCCCAGCCCGGGCACTCTGTCTTCTCCGTCGGTGAACTCCTCCTTGAGGAGTCCGCCAAGGACGATGATCTGGCCGTCATCGACCACCACCGAGGTCTCGATGGAGCTCTTGTCGGTGACTGGGCCGGCGCTGGTGGTCGAGCCCGGCACCACCGTCGAATTTTCCTGGAAGACCTGCATCCGCACAGTGCCCGCCTCGCCGATCTGGCTGCGGATGCGCAGGGTCAGGCCGACATCACGCCGCTCGATGGTCTGGAACGGATTGATCGCGCCGGTTCCTGCCGTCGCGTTGGTGAAGCTGCCTGTGATGAAGGGCACATTCTGGCCAATGACGATCTTGGCCTCCTCGTTGTCCAGAGCCACAAGGTTTGGGGTGGACAGGACATTCGCGCCGGCCTGGGTTTCAAGAAAGCGCGCCAGCGAAGCCAGTGTGTAGACGCCACCGGTCATGCGCACGAGCCCCAGGTTGAGCCCGGCTCCCGGCGGTGCTGTCACGGTGCCGCCGGCTGCGCCAAGTTGCAGGTTGATGATGTTGTTGCCGCCCGCGCCGAAATTCGTGCCTCCAACCACGAGGTTGCGGTCACCCCGTTGGCCCAGGATGCCCTGCCACTGCACCCCAAGTTCGGCCGCCTTGCTGGCGTCGATCTTGACGATGAGGGACTCCACATAAACCTGCGCACGGCGGGCATCGAGCTGGTCGATCACGGCGCGGATTTGACGATAGAGCGGCTCGCTGGCTGTGATGATCAGTGCGTTGGTCGCAGGGTCAG
>CAYYYC010000031.1:7248-7949 GCA_964475695.1 uncultured Rubrivivax sp. | reverse complement strand
CGGCGCAGTGGCCTGGGCGCTCCCGCCGGCGCCGGCGGGAGCGCCGGCCATCGGCCCCAGGGATGGAGCCTGTGGCACTCCCGCGGGCGGGGTCGCCGACACAGCGCCCCCGCCACTGCCTGCCGCGGCCTGTGTGGCCGCCGCGAAGGCAGCGCGCAGAACCGCGGCCAGGCGTGTGGCGTCCGCGTTCTTGAGATAGACCACCCAGATGTTGCCTTTGGCCGCCGCACCCTCCAGGGGTTTGTCCAAAGCCGCAATCGCCGCCTTGACCTGCTTGAGCCGCGCCGCATTGGGTGCCCGAACAATGAGGTTGTTGCTGCGCGGATCGACCATCACCACCACGCCGGAGGGCGTGACGGCACCCGGCGCTGCGGGCGCGCTTGGCGCTCCGTCGACAATGCGTTGGACCACGGCGGCAAGGTCGCTGGCCACCGCATGCACCACCGGGACCACCTCGATGTCCGTGGCCGCCGGCTGATCCAGGGCGGCGACGATGCGCGCCAAGCGGCGAAGATTGTCGGCATAGTCGGTGATCACCAGGCTGTTGTTGCCCGGGTTCACATTGATCGTGTTGTTCGGGCTGATCAGGGGGCGCAGGATGCCCAGCAGGTTGTTGGCCTGCTCATGGTTGAGCCGAAAGATCTGCGTCACCACCTGCTCGCCTCGGGCGCTGACATCGTTGACTCCGACGGTGCCGGTCT
>CAYYYC010000031.1:0-7238 GCA_964475695.1 uncultured Rubrivivax sp. | reverse complement strand
GACCTTGCGCAAGCCGTTGGCCTCGACCACCGAAAAGCCTGAGCCCCGCAGCGCCGACAGGAAGTTGCTGTAGGCCGTTGCAATGGGGACCGGACGCTCGGCGTAGAGCGTGATCGGCCCCTTGACCCGCGGGTCGACGAGGATCGGTCGGTTGATCATCACGCTCATGGCGCGCGCCACCGCCTCGACCTCGGCATTGACAAAGTTCAGTGTGACAGGGTCACCCGCACGGCCGCCGGCCGCGGCCGGTGCGATCGGCGCGGCGCCGGTTTGGGCGATGGCCTGCTGTTCCATGGGCCACATGGCCATCGGCAGGGCAGCCAAGGCCGCCCACGCCCAAGCGGCGTGGTGCCTGCGGCGGGGCTGCTGGGTCATCGTTGTCGTTCCATTGCGCATGGGTTGCCTTCTGCAGGGGTTGCAGCCATCGGCCGGGCTACAGGGAAATCACCGAGCGGTTTCCATCCCGGCGACCAATGATATTCAGAAGATTGGACAGAGCCTCCTGGCGTCCGGCTGCCGCACTGGCCTGGCCCTGAAATTCCAGCCGCCCGCCGGGCTTCCACTGACCCCGACCCTGCAGTTGCAGAGCGCTTGAGGGCAGGCTCGACAGGGTCAGGGTGATTGCCTCTGTGCCTCCAATCTCGAGTTCGTAGCTGCCCAGCACTGGCAGGGCGACCACGCGCGAGGAGAGCGACTGCATCCGAATCCGCAGCCCGATCCGCAGCTCGGGCGGCCCCGCCCAGGGCCAGCGTCCGCCGAGTTCCCGGAACTGGATCACCATACGGCCGCCGAGGTCCAGGGTGTTCCATGGCGCCCCCAGCCCGCCGAGCCATGAGGCCGGAAGATCCAGCGATGCCCGGCCTTCGGCTGCGGGCATCTGCATTTGCACGCCCCATCCCGACAAGCCGACATGGCCAACGATGGGCACGGGCTGTGGCACCAGGTCTGGGTGGTGCAGGTCAACTCGCAGGCCTGGCATGCCGGCCCCCAGGGTTGGGGCCAGACGCCAGCCGAGCACACCCGGAAGCATCACGCGGTCGATGCTGTCGGGGCCGCCGGTCACTGCGATGCGAGCCTGGCCTCGCCAGACAGTGCCCCGGGGCTCGAGCATCTGCAGCCGGCCCTGAGTCATCGTGCCCAGTCCATCAGCCAGCCAAGCCGCCGGCAGTTGCCACACCAACGCGGCAAGCGCCCCGACCAGCGCGCCCCACACGGCGGCTGGCCACAGGCGTACCCTACCCATCAGGAGGGCAGCCATTGGAGGCGCAACCGCCCGCGGACACCTTCGTCCGTGACCTGGAGCTCGGCTTCAACCAGGCGCGCCTTGAGGCTGGAGCGCAGAGTCTGAAGCGCCAGGCGAACCTCCTGCGGAAGCGCACTGTCGAATGTCACCGTGACATGGCTGCCGTCCACGGTGAAGCGCGTGCCTGGACCCAGGAAGCCGGCGACGGCCTGCCGCGTCGCGTTGTCCAGGCCGCTGTCTCGGGTGCGCATGGCAGTCGGCGCGCTGCCGGCCGACGGCGCGATTTCCCGCAGCCAGGCGGACTCGGCCGCCAGAGCCTGCATCCGCTCCAGCGCGGTTTCCATCACCTGGCGCTCGGCGTGGGCCTTGCGCCAAGCCGCAAGGGCAGGCTGCAGGGCCAGAAGCCAAACCGCCGCTGCCAGCGCGAGCGTTGCCGCTGCGGTGGCGAGCCGGCGCTCCCGCGGAGCGAGTTGCAGCCACCGCGAACGAAGCGCTTGGGCGGGGCCCTGGGTGCGGTCCGGAGTCATGGCGCTATTGTCCCGGCGCCGTCAGGGGCGCGACCCGCAGAACCGAGCCTTCAAGCACCGCCCGCCACCCCACGCGGCGCGCGTGCTCCTGGATCGGCGCCATGAGTTCGGCGGGCCACGCGCTGGCCTCGAAGCTCATGCCCTGGGCATCCAGACGCACGGATTTCAGCGGCTCGGGCTGTTCCGCCCGGACCGAGGCGATGACGTCGATCCAGGCATCGAAATCCGCGGGCTCCGGCTGCCCGGCCGACAGCCTGAGCATGCGCACTTCGCGCTCCATCTGCGCCAGGGGATCAATGACGGTCGTGACCGACGGGAAGGAAGCCCGCAGCATCTGCTCGGCCCGTTCACGCATTCGCTGAACCTCCTGGCCAGCCTGCCACGCATGAAAGTTGACTCCGGCCAGGTGCACCAACACCAGGACGGCCAGCCCCGCCTTGGCTGCACGCAGGCGCCGGTCGGTGGTGAACGCGAACAAGCTGCGCACTGCACGGGAGGCCTTGAGCTCCGGGGCAAGTTCGAACTGCAGCAGGTCAGTGCCTTGGGCCGCTGCGGCCAGCGCCCTTTCGGAGCCGCGCAGCAGCCTCGCAGGGCCCAGACCGAGTGCGGCAAGGGCCTGAGCGGCAGCGGGCTCCACACTCCATGCCGCGCCCTGCTCGAGGCGCGATTTCCATCCCCCGGCGCCAGCACCCCAGGTGACAACTCCCTGCGGGCCGCTGACTGCGATCACCAAGGCTCCGTCGTCGCCCAGGCTGGCATGGGCAGCCATGCTGGGCCCGGGCTCGCAGGATGTCACCGCAGCATCGACATGAACGCCGGCCTTGCGCAGTTCTTCAATCCGGCGCGTCAGCCACGGTTTGTTGATCGCGGCGGCCCACTGCGGCCCGCCGCCTGCTGCACGGGACTTGGCGACGGCCAGGTGCACCGCGCCGGTCTCCTCTAGGATTTTGTCTTCCAGAGCCCCCGCCAGAGCGTCGCGCATGCGGGAGGCGGGGACCTTGGGCAGACGCACCGGCAGCCACGCCACATCATCGTCATGCAGAACGAGCACGACACGCTCGGCCGCCGGAAGCCGATCGGCGGCAGCAAGTCCTTCCTCATCGATCCCCAGGCTGTCTCGGCTCAGCGCGTAGGGCCACTCCGTGGGCTGCGCATCGGCGAAATTCTGAGGGGCCCGGCCGTCCGGCGGCGACGCTCGGTCGCGCCGGGGCATCAGGATGACCAGCGTGCTCATGGGACCGCAAGGCTACCAAAGTTTGAGGCCTGGGCCAGAGGCCGCTCGCGATGCAGCACAAGCACCTCAGCTTGCCTGCGCTCCACCAACAACCGCTCGGAATATTGGCGCGAGCCCAGGCGCAGCCGGCCGTTGAGTTCGAAGAAGCTGGACTGGACCGACAGGCCTTCGCCTCGGTTGGGCCGTCCGTCCGGTGGAAGCAGGGCCAACGCCTGATCGATGGACCTGAACGGCGACTGGCTGCGGGCCTGAGCCAGGCGTTGCGCCGCAGCGCGGTCTGCCCCGGGGATCATCACGGCCAGAAGCTCCACGGTCGCGGTGTTCACATTCAAGGGAGTGGCCACCGGCAGCAGGATCGCCCAAGGTCGAAGCCGCTCGATTTCGTCGGGCGTCAGGCCCCACCAAACCAGGTCGCTCAGTCGTTCGGGAGCCAGAAGCGCTCCGCCTTCCGGCGATGACGATTCACCCCCGCGGCGAACCCAGCTGCGCTGCGCACCCTGCGCGATACGGTCCGCTGTGCTGCCGGGCAGGCCTGCAGCTTCGCAGACGCGCTGCAGGGCAAGCAGGGCCGGCGTCGATGCGACGCCATTGACCACGAGGTTGCGCAGGTTCAGGCGCGACTGCGCGTCCACCACCGATCCCGACACGAAGGCCTGCAGCGCCGGCACATCGTCCAGCCCTTCGCGTCCGTCGGTCAGAAAGGTGGAAAGGCGCGCTTCCTGGAGGGGGACTGCCCAGGGCTCGCCCAGATGGTCGATCTGGCTGCCGCGCGCGTCTTCCCGCAGAATCAGTCTCCCCCAATCCAGAGCCCCCATCAGGATCCAGTGGGCCTGCGAGCGGGCGCGTTCGGCCGATTCGGACTGCACGCTGCGCCAATGCTGCCAGACCATCGTGGCGGCCACCGATGAAACCACGGTGACCACCACCAGGGACAGCAGCAGGGCGGCGCCGAGCTGTCCCTGCTTCATGGCTGGCTCGCGGCCACCAGAACATCCCGCGTCAGGGTGCCGCTGCCCCACGCGCCGCCGACTGTCATCACCATGCGCACACCCTGCGGCAGCCGCTCGCGCGCGGGGTTTTGCGGGGGCATCGCGCCCGACGCCTCGGGTGCCGGTGGCTCGGCTGCCAGGTCGCCTGAGGACTGCGCGTTGCTCCAGCCCTGGGCCCGAAAGAAATACAGCTGCCAACCAGAGACCCCTTCGGCCAGGGTCAGTGTTCCGGCCTCGCGGCCCTGCATCTGCGGGACACGAGCCCAGGCTTGCGCCAGTGTGACTTCCTGCTGACTGGGTTGGTCAGCCCAACGCTGCCACATGCCATCGCGCAGAGACCACACCACCAGCCGCACGCCCTCGGCGGTTCGGCGCAGGATGCGCAGCCGCGCTCCGTCAAAGTGCAGCGTCGGGACCGGCCCGACAGCCAGGACATGCTGCAGGTCCTGCTCCCATTGAGCCAGGGCAGTGGACATCGCCTGAGCCCGCTGGCGCTGTGCCTCCACTGCCTCCTGCGTTCGGATCATTCCGTCCACACCGCGCCAGGCCAGACCCGAGAGGATGGACAGCACCACCAAGGCCACCAGCACTTCCGCCAGTGTGAAGCCCCCAGACCTGAGTTTGAATGCCATGGGCCAGGCTCAGAAACGCGCCAGGACGGCGGACACGGTTTGCAGCGCGTTTCCCTGGCCGTCGAGAATCTGCACATCGACCCTGCGAAAGTTCGGATTGGGCGTGTTCCGGATGCGCATCTGCCCGCTGTAGACCACACCCAACTGCTCACAGCTGAAGCTGGCCTGTCCCGCCCCCGGAAAGGCGCGAGTGAGCCTGAGCTCGGCAAGCTGGTTGTCGGCGCACCATTGGGCGGCGTTCATGTGCGCCTGGCGCTGCGCATTGAAGACCAGCGCCGAGGCGGCCTTCAGGCCTGCGCCAAGAGCGATCGCCAGGATGGCCAGCGCCACGATCACTTCCACGAGCGTGAATCCTCGCTCCGGCGCGCGCCTGCTCACCTCGGAGCCTCTTCCAGTCTGAACGGGCCCAGTCCATCGGTTTGCAGCTGCAACTGGCGGCCGCCGAGCCGGACGACGACCCGCTGCGGCGAAATCAGCGGTTCCGGCCCGAGCACCAGGCGCGACGCTCCGACCACCTCGGCGGTGGTGCCGTCATTCAGCCATCGCGTCGGCCACGCCGTGGGTCCGCCGAGGGATGCCGCCTCAACGGCCAGCGGAGGCTCGAAAACAAAGTCTGCCCTCGCACCGCTGGCAGTGGTCTGTCCGGGAGCGAGAGGGCGCCAGGTCACCGCGCGGCCCGATCCCCGCGATTCCACCCGTGCCGCATCGAGGAGGGCGCTGAGCCTAGCCGCCTCCTCCTGCAGGCGCATGGCCGTGGAGTCCCTCAGTGCGACCACCGACAGGCCTGCGGCCAGGGCGATGATGGCCACAACCACCAACAACTCCAGCAGTGTGAAGCCCTGCCGGCGCAACCCGATGCCCGGGCGGCTATTGCCAGGAGCCGATGTCGGCATCGCGCCCGGAGCCCCCGGGCTTGCCGTCGGCGCCCAGGCTCAACACGTCAACCTCCCCCTTGAGCCCGGGGTTGAGGTATTGGTAGGGGTGGCCCCAGGGGTCTTGGGGCAGCTTGTCGAGGTAGGGCTTCCAGTTGACGGGCAGGGGCTCGGAGGTGGGCCGGCTCACCAGGGCCTGCAGGCCCTGCTCCCCGCTGGGGTAGCGCATGTTGTCAAGCCGGTAGAGCTTGAGCGCCTGGCTGATGTTGTTCACATCGGTCCGGGCGGCTGTCACTCGTGCGTCGTCGGCACGGTCCATCACATTGGGCACCACCAACGCCGCCAGCACACCGATGATCACCAGCACCACCATGAGCTCGATCAGGGTGAATCCGCGCTGAGGCCCTCGCGCCAACGGCTGCCAGGCCAGGGTGGACGACGAAGGACTGCCCTTGCCGCGGCGGCGCGCCGGTGTTGAAGGCTCATGGCTCATGGCGGGGCGGGACCTCAGTCTGTGACGCAATCAAGCTTGCGCGCCTATGATACGCACCCCATGGGTTTCAAGCTTCTGACCTTTCTGGTGTGGCTGGCCGTTGGCAGCAGTGCTGTGGCCTGGGCAGTGCCTTGGATCGGACGCGGCCAAGCCGTGACACCGGTCCCTGAGGCCTCCGCAACGGCCCACGAGTCCGATGCCGAAGCCGACTGGGGGCCGCTGCTGATGGGCCACTCCGATGTTGCGCCTGCGGCTTTGCCCGGGCTGCAGGCTTCCAGGTTTCAGCTTGTGGGCGTGGCAGGCCCCCTGCGGGCCAGCCAGCAGGGTGTTGCCCTGTTGTCCATCGACGGCAAGCCGGCGCGCGCATTTCGGCCCGGTCAGGCCATCGACGAGTCGCTGGCTGTTCTGGAGATCACGGCCAATGTGGTGAAGATCGGACTGCGTGGCCAAGCGCCGACGATTGTCCTGCAGGCTCCTGCGCTGCCGCCTCCGGCCACGGGTGTGCTGGCGGACCCCCCGGGGCAGCCGATCCACTAGCGCAGGAATAGGCGATGGACCGGGTGGTCCGTCTCATCCACCCAGGGGTATTCCAAGGCACGCAGGAATTCCTCCAACCCCTCGGCCCCGCCTTGCGCCGCGGGGAGTTGCAGCCCCACCAGCACCCGGCCGTAGTCGGCGCCCTGATTTCGGTAATGAAACAGGCTGATGTTCCATTGAGGGTGCATCGAGGAAAGAAACCTCAGCAGTGAGCCCGGCCGTTCCGGAAAGACGAACCTCAGCAGCCGCTCGTCGCGCGCCAGCGGGGCGCGGCCTCCCACAAGATGGCGGCCATGCTCCTTGGCCAGCTCATCGGCGCTCAGGTCGATGGTCTCGAACCCGGCGGTCTCGAAGCGGGCTGCGATCTCCCTAGCCTCGCGCGCATGCCCGATGCTCAAGCCGACAAACACGTGCGCGGCTTGGCTGTCGGACATTCGATAGTTGAACTCGGTGATGCTGCGCGGGCCGATGAGCTCGCAGAAGGCCTTGAAGGAGCCAGGCCGCTCGGGGATGGTCACGGCAAAGAGGGCCTCACGCTGTTCTCCGAATTCGGCTCGCTCGGCCACGAAGCGCAGCCGGTCGAAGTTCATGTTCGCGCCGCAGGTGATGGCCACCAGGGTCTGCCCCTGAGCCCCGTGGCGCTGCGCGTACTGCTTGACGGCAGCCACACTCAGGGCGCCAGCGGGCTCAATGACGCTGCGGGTGTCCTGA
>CAYYYC010000030.1:0-14260 GCA_964475695.1 uncultured Rubrivivax sp. | reverse complement strand
GATCAAAGAAGCCGATCACCTGCCCCATGAGGCCCGGCTTGGACATCATCGCCTCGCGGCCGATGACCGAACCGATCAGGAGCATGGCCTGACCGGCCGAATCGCCCTTGCCCATGTCGAAGGCCACGGTCACGTCATCGAAGCGAACCCGCTCGATGCTGCGCAGCTCGGTCGCCCCCGAAATGCCGTCCCGCGCCGTGACGAAACGGGTGCCGGCCCAGGGGGTCTCCAGGTCCCAGGCGCTGCGCAAGCCCGCGAAGACCGCCCAATCCACGCCACCCAGGCCGTCGAGGATGTCGTTGCCCCCATTGCCACGCAAGGTGTTGGCGAGTTCGTTGCCGATGATGAGGTCGTCGCCCCCGGAGCCCTCGGCATTCTCGATCCAGGTGCCGGTGGCGATGGCCACATTGCCCCGAAGAGGCGCGCCATCGGCCGCCGAGCCGATCGAGCTCAAATGCCCCGGTCTCAGGTCGATGCTGACGGCCACTGTCGATGCCGACGCATCGATCCAGTCGACCCCACCGTCGTCAGCGATGGACATGACGCCACCCGCGTCCCTGAGCTGCGCCAGGGCATACCGACTGTCTTCAGTCGCATAGGCCTTTGTCCCGTAGAGGTGCCGCAGCGCGTTGATGTCCATCCACCCGAACCAGCTCGGCCATCCCGCCGTGGCCAGATCGTCCGGCGAAGCGATCATGATCGTGGTGGCCAGGTTCCAAAGGCTGTCGAGAAGAACCGTGGCGCCCGAGGTGTCGGCCTCGCCCAGGGGATGCTGCAGCCCCAGGGCGTGGCCGATTTCATGCAGCAGCACGAAATGACCTTCCTGACCCGGCTTGAGCAGTGCCGCGGTTTCCACATCAAGCCAGACATCGCCGCCCTTGGCGTCACTTCGAAAGGCGTCCGGCAGGAAGGAGTAGCCCCGGGTGTCAGCCTGTTGGTTGATGCCGAAACGCATCTGGGCCTGCGCGCCCGCCACCTCTGAAAAGACCACCCCGGTCTGCTGCGACAGCTTGGCGAAGATCGCGCGGACCACGGCCTGCTGTTCCGCATTGAATGCCACGAATCCTGTGCCGCCCTCGGCGCCGGTGGCCGGGCGCTCGGTGAGGAAGCCATAAGTCACCGTCAAGCCCGTTCCCGGGGAGCCCAGCTGCCAGCCCGAAGCCCCGCGCAGCAGGATCTGCTGTCCGGCATTGGCATAAGAGACATGGCTGGCCAGGTCCAGCCGGGTCATCTGGTTGCTCGTGTTGTCGTAGACCTGAACGATCTCGACATTGCGCATCTCGTAGACGAAACCGGGGGACTTTTCGTGCCAGGCCCGCACCGTGCGCATGTCGGGCGAGACCGACAGAACCAGCGCCCCGTAGGCCGTGTCGCTGCTGTGCCAGCTGATGATGACGGTGTCGGAGCCGCCACGCCCGTCGATCTCGATCAGGCCCTGTGTCTGGCCCCGCCAGGGCGAAACCCAGAAGCTGTCGGAATCGCCAGAGCCCAGGGCCTTGTCGCCGGGCTGCTTGAATCCGTGGACATTGCGGACATTGATCAGCGTGTCGCGCCCGCCGAAGCCGTCGAGCGCATAGCCTGCGCCAAGATCCACCAGGATCGGCCGGTTGGAGGACCAGTACCAAACCGTGGCGTTGAGCGCAGGGATGGACGGGTCCACGACAATCACATCGTTGCCGGGGCCGCCCTGGACTGTGCCCCACTGCACCTTGATCGTGACTTCGTCGTCACCCTCCAGAGCGTCGTAGACATCCGGCGTCGTCAGGACATAAACATCCCGCCCCGGAGTTCCCTTGATTGTGGCCATGGTGGCTGCGCCTACAGGTAGCCGATGGTGCGCCGGGTGAAGTTGGCCAGGTTGGGCATGGCCGCCAGCGTCTGCTCAGCCGTCAACCCCATCCATCGCGCTGCGTCGGCGATGAACTGGTCGGAGGAAAACTGCGGCAACCATTGACCCCGCTTGGGGTCCCAGATGGAAGCATCATCGGCGCCTCCCGTGACCAGCCTGGGGAAGCTCTCGCCGTAAACCACCCCACCCTTGACTGAGCCGCCGACGACAAACCAATGGTTGCCCCAGGCATGGTCGGACCCTGCGCCTGCCGCAGGGTCCAGGGTGCGGCCGAACTCACTGATCACGATCGTCAGGACCTGCCCATCCATCCCGACGTCAATCATGGACTTGTCCAGCGCCGCCACATTCTGGGCCACCGCCTGGAAGCGCAGATCCAGCCCGGGGTTGGCTCCAGTGTCGAGTTGCCCCGTGTGCGTGTCATAACCACCATCCTGGAGCAGATATACCTGACGGCGCGCCCCGGTGGCCTTGCTGTAGGGAATGTGCCGAGCCACGAATTGCAGGTCGCGGCCAATGCTCGAAAACGGAACTTCGGAGAAGGTGCCGGTCGGGGTGGGGCCCAAACGTCGCCCGCGTGAAAACTCGACCGTGTCCAGATAGGCCGCGCGAAGGCTGCGGGCGAATTCGGCTTCATAGGCGTTGGCCGATTGCAGCCGGCTCATCGCCATGATGCGCTGGGTCATGGGATTGGACTGGTCCTCAACCTGAGCCGAGCCCCACCAGTCACCACCACCCCCATCACCCAGGCTCAATGGCGTCTCGTTGCTGATCACGGCGGTGTAGTCTCGCGCCAGCGAAATCAAGGGCTGCTTGGTCCGCAACTCCGGGCTCATGCGATCCATCATCCGACCCCCCCACCCGGAGAGGTCCTCGGCCCCCATCCAACCCTGAATCCACTGTTCCTGCTCGCTGTGGGACCCCAAAAAAGGAGGGAGCTTGGCCGTCTGGCTTCGAACCTGGTCCAGGGTCGTGGGTTGCACCAGCGCACCGACGTTGGCCACCACGGCCAGACGCTTGGCCTCAAAGAGGTTGGAAAACGCCCGTGCGGCCGGGGTCAGCGCAAAGGTGTGGCTGATGTGGGTGCCCGACAGGCGCACCAGCGAATCCTTGGGCAAGGCCAAGGCAGGGCGCGAGGCCTGGTAATCCGAGTAGGCCGCATTGGTGGGCACCAGGATGTTGTTGCCGTCATAGCCCCCGGAGAGGAAGACGACGACCAGAGCCTTGTAGTCGGAGGCCTGCAGGCGGGCGACTGGGGCCATGGAAGCGGCCACGCCCCCGAGCATCGCCAACCCCGCGCGGGAAATGAACTGTCGGCGAAGCATCATCTTGCGGCTCCGAACGATGGGGTGATCATCGCGCTTTCGATCATCGCGGCGGTCTTTTGCAGCGGATGGGTCGACTGCCAAGACTGGACCGATCCCAAGAGCGCCTGCGCCGTGGCTGGCGGCATCGCGCCACGGAACAGGCGCTGGTCGATCAGGCCCAGCAGCTTGGCGTCGGATGAGGCAGCGGCTGCCTTGAAGTCGTCGACCGCGCAACCGGAGCCGCGCAGCACCGCTTCGTCCTGGAAGTGCCAGGAATAGCGACCCAGACGGTCGTCAAATTCAGTTGAGAGCAGCATCTTTTGCTCCGGGGCCAGGAGATTGGAGCCCGGCGCCCGGTGGTTGGGCGGGTAAAAGCCAAAGACCGATGGAGCGTGCAGCGGGCGCTGATTCCTCAGCCAGAGCACGCGGTCGGGGTTGCCGCGCTGCGTCAACGCCGTGCGGCACCCCAGGGCCCTGGTGACCGAGGTGTGCTGCAGGAAGGGCTCGCGGATGCGGCCAAATCCGGCGGCGGACTTCGATGGGTCGTCCCCCGCTCGGGCCTCCGGGTCCAGCAGGACTGCCTTGACCACAGCCGAGAGATTGCCGCCGCTCTGCCGAAAGGCGTTGGCCACCCGCAGGGTGTAGGCCGGTGAAGGGTCGCTGGTGGTCAGGCCTTGGATCAGCCGCTGAGCCACGAACGGCGCGGCATTGGGATGCTCGATCAGGATGGCCACGAGAGAGTTGAGATCAGTCGCCGCCGAGAACCCCGCCATGATCTTCTTCCCGAGGACCACCTTGGCACCGGTGTCGTGTCCGTCGAGCCAGCTCGCTTCCATGGGGACGCCATAGTTGAAGCCGTTGGAGGGATTGTTGAACCTCTTGGCCGCGGGATTCTCAACAAAAGACCACCCGGTCAGGGCGCGGGTGGCCTCGATCACATCCAGCTGACTGTAGGTCTCGATCGGCTTGCCCAAGGCGCTGCGCTTGACCGAACCGTCCATGTTCAGCTGGACGAGCCCGACCGAAAACAGCTGCAGCAATTCACGCCCGTAGTTCTCGTTGAGCGAATGACGGTTGTTCTGCGCATTGTCGAGATAAAACCCCATGGCCGGGCTGCGGGTGATCGCCTTGAGCAGGTCGCCGTAGGACCCAAGCGCACCGCTCATCAGGGTGTTCCAGTACTCATTGCCGCCATAGGCCTGAATCTTGCGCGTCGAAACCACCAGATAGTTCGACAGCGCCCAGGCCACCCGGGTTCGCAGCTGGTCGGGGTTGGCCACCGCCGCGTTGGCCATGGCGCTGTCGTGATGCTTCCACGCCCGGTCGTTGGCCGCCTGATCAAGGTTGAGGTCGTACTCGATGAGCTCGGCCGGGGTCACGATGCGGCTGACGGGCAAGCGCATCTGCTCGTCGATCCAGGCGGCCATGCCCATGGTTCGCACTCGCGCCACGGCTTCGGGCGTGGGGCCCATGGTGGCTTGATCCAGAAACCGCGACGCGGCGTAATGGGACACGACGGCGGCGGGCGGGGCGCTGCGCACCTGGCCGGAGAGGTTGCTCTGGTCCGATCGGTCTGATGCGCCGCCGCAGGCGCCCAGGGCCAGGGTCGCCGCGATCGCAGACGACCAGCGCCAGATGGCCTCGGGAAAGAAACTCGGCTTCATGCTTGGAATGGGTTCTAACGGAAGGGTTGCTCGGACGGTTGACGCGCAATTGATGATCAGGCTGATTATGTTGTCAAATCGGGGATCCCGACAGATTCCTTTCCCGACGCCCGTCCTCGGGACGCACCGTGATGCGGCCGGGATCATTAACATCCGTTCATGGCGATCATCTACGGCACCAAAGGCCCCGGCTACAGCGAGACCATCGTCGGCACGCCCGGCCCCGACGAGATCTATCCCCTGGGGGGCAATGATGTGGTCGACGGCGGTCGCGGCTTCGACCGGGTCCATGTCGAAGCGAAGTCCACTGAATTTCGCATCACCACGGTCAACGGAGTCACCTACCTGGACGCCACCTCAGGCGCCTCGAGCGGGCAGGGGGTGACCCTGCGCAATGTGGAATCGGTGGCGTTCACCGACAAGACGATTTCGCTGGTGGTGCACGACCGCTACATCGACACCCCCGGCGCCGACTTCCCCGATGGGGGGCCCGGCACCGACACCTTTGTGCTGTCTGCGCCGAGGGCCGGCTTTGCGGTCTCGGCCAACTACGCAGCGGCCACCACCCTCATCAAGTCCAAGGAGGGCTCCCCGGCCGAGGACTTCATCACCAACTTCGAGCGGCTGGAGTTTTCGGCAGGCCAGCGCATCGCGCTGGACCTGGGCGCAGGCGATCCCGCTGGGCAGGCGGTGTTGCTGATCGGGGCGGTGCTGGGCAAGTCGATCCTGCCGCTCAAGGAAGAGCTCATGGGAACGGCCATTGGCCTCTTTGATGAAGGCTACACCCTGGCGCAGCTTGCCGGCGCGGTGCTGCGACTGCCGATCTGGGCCGGAACCCTCACCCTGACCAACAGTCACGAAGACATTGCCCGCTACCTGCTCAAGACCGTCTACCGCAGCGAGCCCTCCGCCGCGGCCGTGGCCGATGGCGCCGCCGCCCTGGCCGCCGAGACAGGGGCCGCTCAGGGCACCTGGCTGGCTGCTTTGGCCGCATCGGCGGCCAATCAGGTGCAGGTGGACCTGGTGGGGCTGCAATCCACCGGCTTTCACTACTCAGTGGCCGCAGGGGGTTGAGGCCTCGAATGATCCCTGGCCCGCCCGCCTCCAACCGCGTTGCCGGGTTCAGCCACCGGCGGCGCTTTCTCGAGCGGCTCCTGGGTGCGGCGGCGCTTTCCGGCCTGTCCGCCGGCAGCGCTGCCGGCGAGGTCGCCCACCCGGCGAGACTGAGCGCTTGGAGCCTGCCTGCTCCGCAGGGCCTGGTGCAATGGGCGCCGACCGAATCGGCTTCCTCCCGGCCCTGGCTGTACCTGGACTTCTGGGCCTCGTGGTGCGCACCGTGTCGACTGTCGTTTCCCTGGATGAACAGCCTGCAGGAGCAATGGTCGCGGGAGGCTTTGCGCGTGGTGGCGGTGAGCGTGGACCGCCGCCGCGACGAAGCGCTGGCCTTCCTGCGCAGCCACCCTGCGCGCTTCGAAGTTGCCCTGGACCCGCAAGCCGCTCTGGCCCGCGCTGTCGACGTCAGGACCATGCCCACGAGTCTGCTGGTGGCGCCTGATGGCCGGATCGTGCAGCGGCACGAAGGCTTCACCCCACGTTTGGCGCAGGAGGCCGCCCGTTCGATCGGCGCGGCCCTGGGCCAGAGGCTCTGAGCCATGGGGCATCGCTGCCGATCCCTGGCCAAGACGCTCAGCGGGCTGACCGTGGTGGCACTGCTGGGTGGTTGTGCCCTGGTTCCGAGGGTTCAGGTGGCGGCCTTCGAGAAGGGCGATCTGGCGCGGCCGGCCATGCAGTTCGATGCCGACCGGCTCGAGTCCTCGTTCGCCGACCACATCTACTTCAGCAAGGAAGGCGCCTCGGGGGGGCGCTCGGTGGGCGGCGGAGGCTGCGGATGCAATTGAGCCCCGCCCTGCACTCCCTGGCCACGGCTGCGGCCGGCTTGAGCCTGGGATTGGCCAGCACCGGCGCACAGGCCACGAGCGCGCCCGCGGACACCGTCGTTTCCTTCAAGCTGCTGGACTACGCCGACAGCCAACCGGGGTTCAAGCGCATGAGCATCCGCGCGCCCGCGCTGGGGCTGGTGATGCCGTTGAACGACCGCTGGAGCGTGGAAGGTTCGGCCGTCACGGACGCCATTTCCGGCGCCTCTCCGGCCTACCACTCGGCCATGGGCAGCGCGCAACGCATCGACGAGCGCAGGAATGCCGCCGACCTGCGGCTGACGCGGCACTGGCACTTGACCAACGCCTGGCTTGGCACAGCGCTTTCCAGCGAGCCCGACTACCGGTCGCGGGTCCTGTCGGCTGGCGTTGGCCTGCAGACACCAGACCGCAACACAACCATCAATCTGGGCGTCGGACACGCCGAGGATCGGGTGCTCCCCTTGCGCCGCGGCCAGCGGGTGGAGAGCCACAAGCGGGTGACAGACGTGCTGCTGGGGCTCACGCAAGTGCTCAGCCCCCAGGACATCGTGCAGGTCAACCTCACCCTGGCCCACGGACGGGGCGACTTCAACGACCCCTACAAGCTGCTGGACAAACGGCCGTCGGTGCGGCGCCAGGGCGCGGTTCTGCTGCGGTGGAACCACCATTTCGCCGGCCCGCAGGGCACATTGCGCCTTTCGGCGCGTCACTTTAGGGACAGCTTTGAGATCCGCGCCAACACCTGGGCTGCCGAGTGGGTGCAGTCACTCCCGCAGGGCTGGTCGCTTGCGCCGCTGTGGCGGCGCCATCGGCAAAATGCCGCGTTCTTCCACGCGCCACCCGACCCCGCAGACCCCGAATCGCTGCGCATTCCCCCGGGCGTGATTCCTGGCCAGTCGCTGCTGAGCTTTGACCAGCGCCTTTCGGCCTTCACCGCCCACACCCTGGGGCTGCGCCTGGCCTGGAAGATCAATGAGCGTTGGAGCACTGACCTCAAGATCGAACAGTACCGGCAACGCAGCGACCAGACGCCATTCAACGCCCGCATGTCCCATTGGGGCGTCAGCCGCACCTTCTAGCGCCTCGCCCCGCCAGCGCAAGCCTCTGCAGCAAGCCCCCCCGACCGTGGCGCTGTTTCACACCGCATTCAAGGCCTTGGGCGGGCCGGGAGACATTCAGCTTGACGCGCCGCACGACAGCGCAGCGCGGCAATGGTTCAAGCAGGCGCTCGATGAGATCGATCGCATCGAGCGCAAGTATTCCCGCTATCGCCCCGACAGCCTGGTCAGCAGGATCAACGCCAATGCCGGTGGCCAGCCTGTGCACTGTGACGCGGAGACCCGAGCCTTGCTCGACTGTGCCGATGCGCTGCACGAACACAGCCGCGGATGCTTCGATCTGACCAGCGGGGTGTGGCGGCGCGCCTGGAACTTCTCCGACCCGCAGGCGCCGATTCCGACGGCACGGGACCTCCAGCCCCTGGCCCGGCTCGTGGGCTGGAAACTGGTGGAGCGCGGGCCAGAGCATGTGCGACTGCCGTTGCGGGGAATGGAACTCGATCTCGGCGGCCTCGGCAAGGAATACGCGGTGGACCGGTGTGCGGCCGTCCTTGCCGAAGCGGGCGTGACCCATGCGCTCATCAATCTCGCCGGTGACCTGCGGGCGATCGGCGCCAAGCCCGACGGACGGCCCTGGCAGATCGGCATTGCCCATCCGGATCGTCCCGATGCGGTGGTGGCGGAGATCGACCTTGCCCAAGGGGCCTTGACCACCAGCGGGGACTATGCGCGCTGCATCTGGCGCGACGGCCGGCGATACGGCCACCTGCTCGATGCCCGCAGCGGGTGGCCGGTCTCCCATTGGCGCAGCGTGAGCGTGCGCTCGGCCAGCGCGCTGGTGGCCGGTGGCCTGAGCACCTCGGCCATGCTGATGCAGCAGGAGGGACTGGCATTGCTGCAGTCGAGCGGCATGGACTTCCTGGCTGTGGATGCGCTGGGCAATATCCACACACGGGCCGGTCTCAGAAAGGCGCAACCCCCCTGAGGGGCACTCCTGTGGACCGGCCTGCGCCCGGTTCGACGGAGCGACAATGGGCGTGGGGCGGTCAGGGTCTCGACGGGCGGTCGGGCTTGGGCGCAGGCAAGCCTCAGCTCTGGCGGGAATTTTTTACAATCGCGTAGAAAGTTCTTGATCAACCCGTCGCCCCATTTCTGCACGGGGCGAAATCCGAGGGGCAAGCGCCCCACACAAACAATGACCGATGAATTCATGGGGGTGACTGACCCGGCGGCCTTGGGCGCGGATGCCGGAGGAGCCCAGGCCAGCCCCCGCCCCCGCAGCCGGGCGCAGGACGGCCCCGGGGGCATCACAAGAATGCGGCGCCCCCCGCAGGAAAGGCTGACTGCGATCGTCGATGGCCGTTTCTGGTGGTGGCTGCATGACGATGACAGCCAAGCCGGCGGTGGGCTCCTCCGCGCCCAGGAGGCACTCCTGGCGCTCGCTGAGCATCACGGTGCGCGCCTGGTTCGAACCCTGTGGTACAGCGACCAGGAGCACGACTCCAGCCCCGCGGGACTGCAGTGGCGCCGCATTCCCTCCAATGCACAGGACCACGGCGTCACCATGCTGCGCGCCATGGGGCAGGATCTTTCGGCCATGGCCGAACACAAGTCGGTGGACAGAGTGCTGCTGGTCACCGACGACGACCGCCTGCTGCTCAGCGTGGACAACGCTCAGCGCCGCGGGTTGATGGTGGACATGCTGGTGGACGCTCAATGGCAGGGCTTCGAATCGGTGCGTGACGAAGACCCGAGCTGGGCGAGCCTGCTGCAACTCGCCGACCGGGTGGTCAAGGTGGGGGGCTCGGTCGAACATGTGCGGGGGCAACGAGCGCAGCGCGGGCCCCAGGGCGAAGGAGGGCCGCGCCGTGAGGCCCCGTCGGCCCATGCCAGCGGCATCATCGAGAACGAAATCCTGGCCTGGTGGGAGGATGAAACCCAAGAGCAGCGAGCCCACTGGTGCGAGGAGATTCAGGGATCGCGCGGCATCCCGCAGGAGCTGGATCGGCAGTTGCTGCTGCGCATCAGCCGGCGGCTGGGGCAGGCGCTGAGCCCAGGCGAAAAGGCGGCCATGCGGCACCAGGTGCGCCAGACGGTGCTGGATGAAGGCTCAGCGGGAAACCGGGCCGACGACAGTGCCGGCCTCAGGGTCTGAGCAGCCGGATGATGTCGGCCCGCATCGCGTCCAGCGACAAGCCGTGGCGCCAGAAAAGGCGAACCTGGCCTTGGGGGTCGAACACATAGGACCCGGCCGTGTGATCGATGGTGTAGGACTGCGCCGTCTTTCCTGGTGCCTTCGCGTAGAAGACCTTGAACTCCTGCGCCGCCGCTTTGATCTGCGCCTCGTTTCCCACCAGAGCCAACACATCATCGCCGAAGGCTTGGGCATAGGCCCGCAGGATTTCGGGGGTGTCGCGCTGGGGGTCCACGGTCACGAAAACCGGTTGCACACGCCCGCCGTCGGAGCCCAGTGACTTGCGCAACGCCGCAATTTCAGACAGGGTGCCCGGGCAGATGTCCGGGCACTGGGTGTAGCCAAAGAACACGATCACCACTTTGCCCCGAAATTCGCCGAGGGCTCGGATCTTGCCGTCGGTGTCGGGCAGCTCGAGCCGCGAGGCGTAGGTTGCCCCGGTGATGTCGATGCCTGAGAAGCCTGAGCCGGCCACCGGGCCGGGGCCGCGTTCGCAGCCCACCAGCCACAGTGCCGCAGCCAACAGCGCCGCCCAAGCCAGCGTGGCCCACCACCGGCAGGCCGCAATGCCGAGGAAAGCCCTCAAGGTGCCCCCATCGCAGGCAGCCACGGCTGCAGGTAGTGGTCCAGCAGCAAGGCTGCAAAGAGCAGCGACAGGTGCCAGATCGAAAAGCGGAAAGTCTTGCGCGCCAACTCGTCGCTGTACTGGCGCAGGAGCCGCCAGGCCAGCCATATGAAATGCAGCCCCAGCCAAACGGCAGCCAGCAGGTAGATCCATGAGCTCAGCCCAAAGAGCACCGGCAACAGCGTGGAGGCAAACAGGACCAGGGTGTAGAGAAGGATCTGCAGGCGCGTGTATTCGCTCCCATGGGTCACCGGCAGCATCGGCAGGCCGGCCCGGGCGTAGTCCTCAGTGCGATACAGCGCCAGTGCCCAAAAGTGGGGCGGTGTCCACAGGAAGATGATCATGACGAGCAACAGCCCAAAGGCGCCCACTTCGCCGGTCATCGCGGTCCACCCCAACAGCGGCGGCATGGCTCCGGATGCCCCACCGATGACGATGTTCTGTGGAGTCATCGGCTTGAGAATCACGGTGTAGACCACCGCGTAGCCCACGAAGGTGGCCAGCGTCAGCCACATCGTCAGGGCGTTGACACCGAGGTAGAGCACCGCACAGCCGGCAGCACACAGTGCCGCAGAAAACAGCAGGGCCTGCAGGTTGCTGAGCTCGCCCTTGGCGGTGGGGCGCCAGGCGGTGCGCGCCATGCGGCGGTCGATGTGCTGCTCGACCAGGCAGTTGAACGCCGCCGCAGCCGCCGCCACCAGCCAAATTCCTGCCGTGGCCAGAGCCACGCGCCCCAAGGGCGGCCACCCCGGCTCTGACAACAGCATGCCGATGAGGGCACAAAAGACGATCAGCTGAACCACCCGCGGCTTGGTCAAGGCATAGAACTGCCGCACCCGCGATGCCTTGGGGGTCTGGGGCGCCAGCGGGGTGGCCATTCGGGAGGAGGTTGAAGCGGACATGTTGCTGGGCTGAGACGGCGGGCTCATTCTATGGAGCGAGCCCGCATCCACAGCGTCGCCAGGCCCACCACCAACACCGCCGCGCCGCCCGTGTGCGAGACAGCCGCAAGCAGCGGCCAGCCCAGGACCACATTGGAAACGCCAGTGGCCGTCTGCCAAAGGGCCACTCCGGCAAAAAATGCCGCCCAGCGGGCCATCGAGGCGGGTCGGGCACGATCATGGGTCACCCCGGCACGCCCACGACGCCAAAGCGCCCAGGCCAGCGCCAGAAGCGCGGCGAGCACCACGTAAGCCATCAGGCGGTGGGTGTAATGGATCGCCGTCAGCGCGTCCATCTCCAGAGTGCCCCCCTGGGCGTTCAATCCCAGAGACCGGGCGATCGCGAACCCTTCGGAGAAGTCCATCCGCGGCCACCAGGAGCCATGGCAGGTGGGAAAGTCCGTGCAAGCCAGGACTGCATAGTTGGTGCTGACCCATCCACCCAGGGCGATCTGCACGATCACGAGAATGGCGACCCACCGCAGCGCCTGCCTCCATCGACGAGCCTGCCCGAGCCCGGCGTCGTCGAAGATTGCCGCGCGGCTGTGGCCATGCCGCTGGCGGTAGGACTCCGCCTGCAATGCCAGCAACCCCAACAACCCAAGGCCTCCCAACAGGTGCAGCGTGACAATGGCCGGGTAGAGCTTCATGGTGACCGTCAGGGCTCCAAAGAGCCCCTGCAGGCAGACCCAGACGAGGGTGGCGGTCGGCCACCACGGTGAGATCGCCGGCCCGCTGGCTGTGGGAGCGGCCGGGGCATGCGGCCCATCGTCCCCCGTGCCGCTTCCCGGACGGGAGCCACGCCTGTGCATCCAGGCTGCCGTGGTCATGGCCAGAATCAGCACGCCCACCGCCGTGGCCAGGTACCGGTGAATCATCTCGATCCAGGCCTTTTCGGTGGTCACCGGGCCATCGGGCATCTGCTGCTCGGCAAGGTCGATCTGCGCTGATGCGCCGATCGGGCTGGCACTGCCGTAGCAACCGGGCCAGTCCGGGCAGCCCAAACCCGAATCGGTCAGGCGAGTGAAGGCCCCAAAGAGCACCAGGTCAAACGTCAAAAACAGGGTGACCAGCGTCAGGGTGCGCAAGCGCTCCGAAGGCTTGCCTGCCCGATGGCGAAGCCACACATAGGCCAAGGGAGCAGCCGCGATCGCCAGCCCAAGCAGAGCCACCTGCGCCAGCGGCGCAAAGTTCCACAGGGGTGCCGATTCGCTCAAGCTGCCCTACTCCCGCCCGGGGCGATCCCAGGACTTGGAGGCCCGCAGCAGCCGCTCCAGGTCCTTCTTGAACTTGGCCGGATCCGCTTGGGGGGGCGCGCGCATCATCCACAGGCCCATCGGATCGACAAGATACAGGTGGTCTTCGAGCCGGGCGCCCTCGGCAGGCTGCAACCATCCGGCGAGCTGTCCTGGGTCCGCCCTGAGAATGGACATGGCCGGCGTGGCCTGCAGCGCCTGAAGCAGCTGCGGCCTGATCTCTCCTTGGTCAAGCACCAGCCAGACCTTTTCAATCCGCTCGCGCTCTCGGCCGGTCATCTCGCGGAGCTGACGCTGCATGAACAGCCGGCCTTCGCAATCGGCGTCACAGGCCGATGGCCCGAGCACCAGCAGGATCCACTGCCCCCGCATCCGGCCGGCATCCACGGCCTGCCCCTGCAGATCAGAGAGCTTGATGTCCGGCCACGGCTTTCCCGGGGTGACCAGGTGCGCGTAATTGGTTCTGCCTTCCGGCCGAATGACGAAGTAGGTGAAGTACGAAAGGATCACCGGACAGGCACAGGCCAGGAGCACCAAGAGCAGCTTCCACCGCCCGCTTCGGGTGCGCCCGGCCTCATCGAGCGCCAGGGGCGGCAGGGCATGCACGGTCATTCCCACGGGTTCATCCCGGTCGGAGGAGTCCGCCGTGTGGGGTGATTGGGACAAGTCAGGGCTCCTGTGGCTGGGTTGATCCCCGGACATTTCAGGCCGGGTCCTGGTGGCCGGATCCATGGCGGCGGCGGCGCCACGGAGCGATCCACTGAAACCAGAGATACAGGCCCGTCACCAGCACCGAGAGCGAGAACCACTGCAACGCATAGCCGCGGTTCTTGTCGGCGCTCGAGCCGATGACAGCCCACTCGCGCCTCAAGCCATCTTCAATAGGCTCGGCGCATTCGCCGGCGGTGGAATGAAGGCAGACGCGCGCCGGCTCGAGTTGAACCAGGCTGACCTGCGGAATCAGGGCCGCTGCGAATTCCTCTGCCAACCGCTGCAGATCGACATTCTGCCGGACCATGCCCGTGTCCCCCTCCTGAAACTCAAGCAACCGGGATGGCGGCGGGGCCACCCGGGCGCGCAGTCGAACCGCATGTTCGGGCGTGGGCACCGGAAGCGTCAGCGTGCGGTCGCGCAGGTCTCGGGGCTGCCACCCCCTCTGCACCAGCACCGAACGGCCGTCGGAGAGTTCAAGCACCGTGAGCGCGACAAACCCCGCCATCCCGGCCATCAGGAGCAGCAGCGCCGCCACCAGATGCCAGAGCGAGTGATCCCGCGCGTTCCACGCGAAAATCAGCGTCCCGGAGGTTGGCGGGTTGGAGGGCATCGGCTTGGGAGTGTTTACGATTTCGGAGGCACCGTGGAGTAAGCCACCTCGTACCCCAGATCGAGCGCCATGTTGCCGATCTCGATCACACGCCCGTGCGGAGCCTGTTTGTCAGCGTGAATG